>NZ_JHVK01000011.1 GCF_000620105.1 Microvirgula aerodenitrificans DSM 15089
GACGCACTGGGCCGGGAGATGGCGGCGTCACACAGCGGCTTCGACCCGGTGGCGAGCTACCTGCCGGGTGGCCTGACGCCGGAACAGGCCAGCGTCTCGGCCAGCGACGCGCTGCAGGGCATGGCCGAAGTGGTGATTTACGCTGCGGGCAGCTGGATCGGCGAGATCGACAGCCGGCTGCCGGCGCACCGGCTGGTACTGAGCGCCGACCGGGAGACCACCGATCCGGCGCGGCAGATCCGGCAGCGGATGGATTACCGGGACGGGCACGACCGGGCGTGGCGGACGGTGCAGCTGGTCGAACCGGGAGACGGCTACCGGCTGAGCGAAAACGGCGACTTTGTCTACGACGAAAGCGGGGAAGCGGTCAGCGGACCACTGACGGTGCGCTGGCAGGTGGCGGCGGGAGACGAGTGCAGCGCGGGCGGGCTGGCGCTGCTGCAGTATCCGGGCTACTGCGTGGACCGCAGCCGGCCGGCACGCGAGGCGCCGCCTCTGCCGTTTGCGCAGCAATACCGGGATGCGACATTGAAGCCGGTGCTGACCCAGCGTGGCGACGGCAACTACCGGCTGCAGCGGCCGTGCCCGTGGTATGTGGTCGGGCAGGACGAGAACGACAGTTATCAGGGGGAGAGCGAACCGGAGCCGGATCCTGAGCCCGAACCGGACAGCGACGGCCTGCAGGCGCCGGCGGGGAACGGGGATACCCGGCCAAAGATCGGCATGCATGGCGAGCGCATTGACTGGATTGGCCCGCGCAGTCAGTTGTACCTGCCGAAGGACGGGACATACAGCTACGCACCGGAAATTCAGCTGTATATGCAATTCATCCCGTTCTGGCACTACATGATGCCCTCCCCGTACAGCAGAAAGCCACTCGCCAGCAACAGCACGGTGGGGGTCATTCTGGGCGCTCTTGGCATCGTGCTCACCCTGCTCACCGTCTGCTTTGCCGCACCATTGACGACTGGCCTGGCCCTGTGTCTCGTCGCAACGGGCACGCTGCTGGGACTGGCGGCCGGATCAACCGCCATCGCCTCTGCGCTCCTGGAAAAGTCGGACCCCGAAACCTCACGCATTCTGGGATGGGTCTCGCTGGGACTGGGTATCGGCGCCACGCTGCTTGGTCTCGGCACCCCGCGCATTCTGGCTGCCTATTCCAGCTCCAGACTCACATGGTCGGTATCGGCAAGCGGAAAGATCTACTTGCTTGGCGATATGACCGTGGACCTCACCGACCCCTTGGTCGCGGCAGTCAACGCACACGGCGCACCAGGTACGACCTTGAGTACCAGACTGATTTCGGGTGGCACACTGGGCAGGCAGTTGCAAAATATTCCGCTTTTGCCCGGGCAGAAAATACGTCTGGTGTCCTGCTACAGTGCAGTGGGCGGAAAAATGGGGGCACAGGCACAGCGCCTTGCCAACACGCTGCAACGGCAGGTGACCGGCTATCACTATCGGGTCGCCGCACAGCCCCTGGGACAGAATGTTGCTCCCGGATCCAGCCTGTCAGTCTTCCAGCCCCAGGCCGGTTTCAAGGCGCTGCGGACCACCATTGCCAACAGTTTCATCTCCAGTGCCATCCGCCCGGCCGTGTATCTGAAGCATCCTCACCTCTACTTTTCCTCGTAAGGCAATGTGACCCGCTCCATTTCCACGCGACTCTCCTGCCAGGCAGGAAGGCATTTTTATATATACATACCAGAACGTATATGAAAGAATGACAATACGGCACTTGCCCGTAATGAACTATTGGCTCGAAACAGACTCGGACAATATGAAGCCGGTGATCGCAACACTGCCAGCAGTGGCAGTGGCCAGAGAGAACAGGAGACGACACGATGAGCACGACAGACATGCTTCGCGCCACCCAGGCCGCCTCGTACATCAATACGGTGCGCAGCAATCTGGTGGCCAATCAGGACAGTGCCCGCTCGGTGGCCGAGGCACTGAACCAGGCTGAAGTGACGGGCAAGCTGCGGCAGGCTGATCGCAGCGACGCCCTGACCGGCACGATCAAGGCCGCCGCCGCCGAGCGGATTGCAGAGACGACCGCAACCAGCGTGACCATCTCGACCGCTGCGCGCCAGCTGGAGGACACGCTGACCAGCGGCCTGTACGGGGTGATGGCCTCGGCCCCGCTGCAGCCGGCTGCGCGCGCGGCCGAGCCGATCCATGCCCAGCGCATCCGGGCGGTCAGCGCCTATCAGGCGGCCAGCCGGGTCGGGGTGGAAGATGATGGCCAGCGGCCACGCGCCTGAGCGGCGTCAGTCGTCGATATCCCCATCGACATAGACCCAGCGCCCGTCGACGCGGGTGAAGCGGCTTTTTTCGCGGATCTTGCGCGCCCGCCCGCCCAGCTTGTAGCGGGCAACGTAGGTCACGGTACCTTCGCTGTCGTTTTCGCCGCCTGCCTCGGTGGACTCGATCTGCAATCCGGTCCACTTCAGCGGTTCATCGAAGTCCAGTGCATCCGGGCGGGTATCCGGGTGCCAGCTCAGCAGCAGGTACTCGGCGTGCTCCAGCACGTAGGCGGTATAGCGCGAGCGCATCAGCGCTTCGGCGGTCGGTGCGGGCAGCCGGCCGGCCAGGCGCGGCCAGCAGCATTCGACCAGTGCGGCCGGGCGGCCACACGGGCAAGGCGACTCGGGGTCGAAGCGGGGTTCAGAGCGGTGCTTGGTCATAGATCCTTATCAGGAAACGGGTAAAGGCGGCATTGGGCCGCTGCGGCAAGGGCATGGCATTCCAGTTGCGGCGGGCGCGGTCAATTTCCCTGACCAGTCGCGTGCGCAGGTCGGCCTGGGCAATCTGGCCGCGCTGCAGCAGCACGGTCTGATCGCGATAGGCCTTGAACAGCGCATCGTCGATGGCATTGTGACCCACCAGCGCCAGGCGCTTCTGGTCGAGCCGGTCAGCGGCCTGCAGCCGGGTCAGCTGGCCATTGCCGACCTGCCCGGCCAGGGCATTGGCTTCGGCCAGCAACTGGTCTTCTTCATTGTGTCCCAGCCCGCCGAAGGTCGGCAGCGACCAGCCGTCGCCACTCTTGCCGGTGGGACCGGGAGCCACGCAGGCGGTCAGCGACAGTGCCAGCAACAGCGGGGCGGCGAGGGCCGGACGGAAAACGGATCGATTCATGTGCAGTGACTCCGCAGGACAGCTTGACCGGAGTCGGCATTGTCCGGTGTGGATGCGATACTGACAACCTTGTTGCCGCCCTTCTGCCCGTCCATGTCCCGCCCGATCGACTGCCGCATCATCGAAAACGCCCTCCTCGCCCGTCTCGCCGCCCGGGTGCTGGGCGGCCGGGCGGCGGCGATGGTGATTGGCCGTCGCCTGCTGCTGTGGGGGGTGCCGGCACAGGCGTTCCTGGATGACGTGCGCTGGCGCCGGCACGAAGCCTGCCATGTGCTGCAATACCACCGCTACGGCCTGGCCGGCTTTCTGCTGCGCTATGCATGGCAGACCCTGCGCCACGGCTACCGGCACAACGCGCTGGAGGTCGAGGCGCGCGCCGCCAGCGACCAGCCCGGATTCGATGAGCGGGTGCATTTCCATCCCTGACGCGACACAGCCCGCCAGGGGGCCGGCGGGCTGTCTGCACGGAGGAGAAACGCCGGTTCAGTTCTTTTTCATCCCGGCGGACAGCTGTTCGACATTGTGGCGGAACAGGCTGGTATAGCTGCGGGCAGCGGCGTCACGCGACAGGGCGTCCGAGTACAGCTTGCCATCGACGCTGGCACCGCTTTCGCGCGCAATCTGGTCGACCAGACGCCGGTCGGAAATGTTCTCGACGAACACCGCCTTGATGCCGGAGGCCTTGATCTGGCGGATCAGCCCGGCCACCTGCTTCGCCGAGGCTTCCGATTCGGTCGACAGCCCCTGCGGCGCATGGAAGGTGATCTGGTAACGGCGTGCCAGATAGCCGAACGCATCATGGCCGGTAATGACCTTGCGCTTGGCCACCGGCAGCTGGCCGAAGGTCTGCGCGGCCCAGCGGTCGAGGTCGGCCAGTTGCTTGTCGTAGGCGGCAGCGCGCTGCGCATAGTAGTCGCGCCCTTCCGGGTCGAGCTTGCTCAGCGAGGCGGCAATATTGCGCGTCCACACCCGCACGTTCTGCGGGTTGTTCCAGACATGCGGGTCGAAGTTGCCGTGGTCGTGGCCGGCGTGATCATGATCTTTCTCTTCTTCCTCGCTCTTCAGCGGCTTGATGCCCTCACTGGCTACCAGGGTGGTGCCCTTGTAGCCGGTCGCCTTGCTCATGCGCGGCATCCAGCCCTCGAAGCCGAGCCCGTTGACGACGAACAGGCGGGCAGCCGCAAGCGTCTTCACGTCCTGCGGACGCGGCTGGAATACATGGGCGTCCTGGTCCGGACCGACCAGGGTCCTGACCTCGACCCGGTCGCCGCCGATCTGCTGCACGACGTCGCCGAGGATGCTGAAACTCGCGACCACTGGCAGTTTCTGCGCCGCGTGGGCCAGCATCGGCAGCGTCGCCAGCAGGGCGAAAATAAGCTTTTTTTGCATGATTCCGACTCCATGAGGTTGCACGGACCCGGACGCCATCCCGAAGGACGGAGTCAGGGTCGAATTAAGGCAGAAAGGGAAAGGGGGTCAGCCGCTCAGATGGCGACCGCGGATGAAGCGCGGCAGCACGCCGCCCTGCGGCGCGACAAACAGCGACAGCAGATAGATAAGCCCGGCCGACAGCACGATGGCCGGCCCGGACGGCAGGTCCAGATGATAGGACGCCAGCAGCCCGACGTAGCCGGCCAGCATGGCGACGCCGACTGCCACTGCCAGCATGCGGCCGATGGAATTGGCCCACAGCCGCGCGGTCACTGCCGGAATCATCATCAGGCCGACCGCCATCAGCGTACCCAGCGCCTGGAAGCCGGCGACCAGATTCAGCACCACCAGGACCATGAACAGCAGGTAGTACACATTGCTGCGTGCACCTACTGACTGCAGGAACATCGGATCGAAGCTGTCCAGCAGCAGCGGCCGGTAGATGACCGCCAGGCCGAACATCGACAGCGTGGCGATGGCGGTCACCAGCAGCAGCGCACCGTCGTCGACCGCCAGCACACTGCCGAACAGGATGTGGATCAGGTCGATATTGCTGCCGAAGTGCGATACCAGCAGCACGCCAAGGCCGAGCGACATCAGGTAGAACGCGGCCAGGCTCGCATCCTCCTTGATCGTGGTGTAGCGGGTCACCACGCCGGCGGCGATGACCACCAGCACGCCGGCGGCAAAGCCGCCGATCGACATCGCCGGCAGGCTCAGCCCGGCCAGGATAAAGCCCACCGCCGCCCCGGGCAGCACGGCATGGCTCATGGCATCGCCCATCAGGCTCATGCGGCGCATGACCAGGAACAGACCGATCGGGCCGCAGCCCAGCGCAAGGGCAAAGCAGCCCACCAGCGCCCGGCGCATGAAGCCGAATTCGATGAAAGGTGACAACAACAGGCCGGTGACGGTCATGCGGCCTCCTGTTCCGGCACCACGCACACCGGCGGATGAGCCTGCCAGTGGGTGGCGATATGGTTGGCACGCGCCAGATTGGCTTCGGTCAGCACGGTTTCGGTCGGACCGAAGGCGATGACTTCGCGCGCCAGCAGCAGCGTGGTGTCGAAATAGGCGCGTACCTGCTCGTAGTCGTGCAGCACGGCAATGACGGTGCGCCCTTCCGCTTCCCAGCGCCGCACAAAGGCCAGCAGGTCGAAGGTGGTCTTGGCGTCGACCGAGG
This sequence comes from Microvirgula aerodenitrificans DSM 15089, assembly GCF_000620105.1. Classification (NCBI taxonomy): domain Bacteria; kingdom Pseudomonadati; phylum Pseudomonadota; class Betaproteobacteria; order Neisseriales; family Aquaspirillaceae; genus Microvirgula; species Microvirgula aerodenitrificans. The sequence continues at coordinate 5,753 of NZ_JHVK01000011.1, forward strand.
CAAACGGCTCGTCGAGCAGGATCAGCGGTGCGTCCTGCATCAGGATGCGGGCGAACAGCACGCGCTGGAACTGGCCGCCGGACAGCTCGCCGATGCTGCGCCGCTCGAAGCCGTGCAGGCCGACGTCGGCCAGCGCCTGCGCCGCGCGCTGCAGGCCGGCGCGGCCGACGCCGCCAAAAGCACCGGTGGTGCACCAGGCACCGGTCAGTACGGTGTCCAGCACCGTGACCGGCAGCGTGCGGTCGATCTGCGCCGCCTGCGGCATGTAGGCGATCTGCGCACGCCGCAGTCCGTCCAGTTCGACGTGACCGGTATCGGGTTTCAGAAACCCCATCAGGGTCTTGAGGATGGTCGACTTGCCGGCGCCATTCGGGCCGAAGATCGCCGTGGCATGGTGGCTGGCGAACTCGGCCGACACGTGATGGATGGCCGGGCGGCGCCGGTAGGAGACGGTAACATTCTTGAGCGCGATGGTCATGCGGACTCCAGCGCCCAGCCGACGGCGAGCCACAGCAGGACGGCGGCGACGGCGGCCAGCGCGAGCCGGTGCCAGACCGAGGCGGCCAGCAGGCTCACGGGAAAAAGACGGGACAAGTTCATGGATTCGGATTCGTTTTCCGTAATGGCAACAGGGATCAGGCGGCGATGATGCAGGCCGCCAGCGCATCGGTCAGGGTGTCGGGCGCATCCTGCGGCGCGATCAGTTCAAAGCGGCTTTCGCGGCGCCAGGCGACGGTCTGCGCGCCCCAGACGCCCTCGACCCAGTTGAACCACGCATAGTCGCGGCCGAGGTTCATCACCGCCTTGGCGCGCACCAGGCCGGGTACCTGTCCGGTGATGCGGTCGAAGACTGCGCACAGCCGGTCGGCATCGAACACGACGTCGGCCGGCCAGGTCACGCCGCTGGTGACGAAGCCGCTGTCCGGCGTATCGCGTCTGACGCGATAGCGGCCGGCCGGCCGGGCCGGCAGATCGAGCAGCGACAGGTCGATGGCGCCATGGTCAGCCTGAACCACGGCGGTCTTCGGCGGGAACAGATCGGCGGTCTGGGCACGGAAGCGGGTCATCACCCCGTCATCGGCCAGATCGCACTTGGTGGCGACCAGCACGTCAGCGCAGGCGACCTGGTCACCGTAGATCGGGTGGTTGCGATAGTTGAGTACAACGAACTGGCGCGGATCGACCAGGGTCAGCGTTGCCTGCACGTCCAGTGCGTCGCCCAGCGGCGCACGGCGCAGGTCGTCGACCAGATTGGATGCATGGGCCAGTCCGCTGGCCTCGATCAGCAGCCGGGCCGGCCGCCGTTCGCGGATCAGCCTGACCACGGTCGTCGTCAGCTGCGGGCCGGTCACGCAGCACAGGCAGCCGCCAGCGATTTCGCGCACGTCCATGCCGTCGCGATCGCCGAGCACGGCGCCATCGATGCCGATGTCGCCGAACTCGTTGACGATCACGCCCCAGATTTCGTCGACCGGCTTCTGTTCAAGCAGTTTCAGGATGGTGCTGGTCTTGCCGGTACCGAGAAAGCCGGTAATCAGGTTGACCGGGGTACGGGTCGGGTTCATGCGCGGCACTCCCGGCAACGACCGGACAGCATCACGTCATCGCGACGCGGGGCAAAACCGGCCTCCGAGGCCGCTGCGCGCAGTGCAACCAGCGCCGGACTGCCATCCAGCTCCGTGACCCCACCACAGGCCTCGCACACCAGCAGCAGGCTCTCGTGCGGGCAGTCGAAGTGATGGCAGACGATGTAACCGTTCAGGGCCTCGACCCGGTGCAGCAGGCCCTGGTCGACCAGAAACTCCAGCGCACGGTAGACCGTCGGCGGCGCGACCTGGCCGCGTTCGGTCTGCAGGTCCGCCAGCAGATCGTAGGCCTTGACCACGCCTTCGCGTGCCAGCGCCAGTTCCAGCACGCGGCGCCGGGTATCGGTCAGGCGGGCACCGTGGGCGACGCAATGGCGGTCGGCAGCCAGCAGAAAATCGGGATGCGGCACGACAACTCCAGCAGCAGGGAAAGTGAAAACCGGACGAATGTTACTTTATAACATCACCATCGGCAATCCCGGGGCTGTGGTAGGGTTTCATTTTTCATGGCATCCCGGAGTTCTCCATGACCGACTTGCAGATTCACCGCCCGGGTGACGACTCGCTGCGCACGCTGACCCTGGTCGTCTACGGCCTGTACGGGTTGTCGCTGTTTATCGGCGTCACCGCCATCGTTGCCATCGTCGTCAATTACATCAAGCGCGAGGATGTCGCCGGCACCCTGTACGAGAGCCACTTCCGCTGGCAGATGCGCACATTCTGGTTTTCCGTACTGTGGGGCGTGCTGGCCGGGCTGACTTTCTGGTTCGGCCTTGGCCTGGTCATCGGCGGCGTGGCCTGGATCTGGTACATCTACCGGGTGGTCAAGGGCTTCCTGTTCCTGAACGACAACAAGCCGATGCCGTACTGAGCCGCTCCCGCCCCATGCGGAATGCGCGTGACCGCGCTCATTCCCATGGCGGGCGCATGGATTTAAGTCAGCGTTAACTCCCCACCCGCTAAATAGCCCGGACACTCTTTTTTTCACGCTTCCAGGAGCTCCTCACATGAACAAGCCGCTTACGCTTGCCGCCATTCTGCTGGCTGGCCTCAGCCTGACCGCCCACGCAGCCACCGCCGCCCCCGCCAAGGACCCGATCCAGGCGCGCAAGCACGTGTTCAAGGAATACAAGAAGTCGTTCGGCGCCATGGGCGACATGGTCAAGGGCAAGACCGCCTGGAACAAGGACGAGTTCGCCAAGTACGCCGCCAATATGGAAACCCTGTCGAGCCAGCCGTGGCAGTACTTCCCGGCCGGCAGCGACAAGGGCAAGACCGAAGCCCGTGCGGAAATCTGGACCAAGCCGGCCGAGTTCAAGAAGCAGGCCGACAGCCATCAGGCCAAGATTGCCGAACTGGCCAAGGTTGCCGCCACCGCCACCACGCTGGCCGACGTGAAGCCGGCCTTCGGCGCCGCAGGCCAGACCTGTAAGGCTTGCCACGACCAGTTCAAGAAGGACTGAGTCTCCGCCCTGCTCACGACAGCGTCGGCACCGGCGCCTCTGCAACTGCCGGCGCCCACCTTGATGAGCAGTCTGATGCCGCCCCACGGGGCGGCATTTCGCTTCCGGGCTCATGGCAGATGAAAAAAGCCGCGACCCGGTCCATAATCCGCCGTCGTTTTGACTCCGCCCTGCGCCGAAGAACTCATGAAGCCGTCCCTGTCTGTCTGCCTTGCCGCCCTTGTCGCCCTGAGCGCCTGTTCCAGTGAAAAACCGCAGGACCCCGAAACCCGCGACCGGGTACAGGCGTTCAAGTCGGTATTGAACACCTTCGAGCCGCTGGGGCTGATGGTCCGCGAGAAGCAGCCGTTCGATCCGATCCGCTTCGCCGAGCTGGCCGCGCAGCTGAAGGACGAATCACGCAAGCCTTTCGCCCACTTCTCCACCGCCCCGACCGGCAGCAGCAAGGCCCGTCCGGAAATCTGGAGCGAGCCGGCCCGTTTCGCCAAAGCCCGCGACACCTTCTACCAGCACGCCGACCAGCTGGCGGCAGTGACCGCCGGCAAGCCGGCACTGAAGCTCGCCGATGTCAGCCCGGCCTATGGCCAGCTGGCGCAAAGCTGCAAGAGCTGCCATGACGCTTTCCGCCGCACCGTGACCGAGTGATCGTCGGGCGCCACCGCGCACGACAACATCCTTTTCACACTCCTGCTTGGCAAGTCACCGCCATGCCATCACCATAGCCCCTCACGACACGACAGCGCCTGCCATGACCCCTCCCCTGAAGCTGGAACTGATTTCCCGTCTGCCGGCAGCCGCCGACACGCGACCGCCGCTGCTGTTCGTTCACGGCGCCTACTCCAGCGCCTGGGTCTGGGACGAGTTCTGGCTGCCCTGGTTTGCCGCCAACGGCTGGAGCGCGCATGCGCTGAGCCTGGAAGGGCATGGCGACAGCGATGGTCACAGCTGGCTCGCCGCCATCGGCATCGACGACTACGTGCGCAATGTGGCGCAGATCGCCGCCACGCTGCCGGCACCACCGGTGCTGATCGGCCATTCGATGGGCGGGTATGTGATCCAGCGCTATCTGGAACAGGGCCATCCGGCGGCCGGTGTGGCCATGCTGGCATCGGTACCGCCGACCGGCATGACCCATGCCTCGCTGGCCATGCTGTGGCACACCCCCGACCTGCTGGCTGCCGTGCAGTTGTTCCAGAGCGGCCCTGATTATCATCCGAGCCTCGGCAAGGCAAAGGAATTGCTGTTCAGTGCCGATATGCCGGATGAGCGGCTCGCGCAGTGGCTGGGACGCTTCCAGCCGGAATCGATGCGCGCCGTGTTCGACATGATGCTTGTCGGCATCCTGTCACTGCCGCCGATGCATGACCGCCTGCCGGCGCTTGTGATGGGCGGTGCCGACGACCGCATTATCGGCAGCACCGACCTGCTGGCAACCGCCACCCACTTCGGGGTGGCGGCGGAAATCCTGCCCGGCACCGGCCACATGCTGATGCTGGATACGCGGGAACGCGCAGCGGCCCAGCGCCTGCTGGAGTGGCTGCACACCCGATTCAGTTGAGACCGGCGCCGGCAGCGGGCGCAAATGCGGCAGCGCAACACGGACGATGCTTGGGTCGCGCTCCCGCTTCAAGTAAAATCGCCATGCGCAACTTTTTGATCGAGCGCAAAAAATAAGAGGGCTTGCCAGTCCGCCTGGCCACATCATGATCTGCAATCCGTACGAAATCGTCATCCAGGGCATTACCAACGAGGGCAGGACTTTCCGTCCCAGCGACTGGGCCGAGCGTCTGTCCGGCATTCTGGCCTCGTTCGAATCCGACCAGAAAAAACTCGAATACCATGCTTACGTCCGGCCGCTGCTGCTGGAAAACGTCCGCTGCGTCGCCGTGGACAAGAAGCTGGAGAAAATCGACCCGCGCGTGTTCCAGTTTCTGATGTCGTTCGCCCGCGACAACGATCTGCGGGTGATCGACTGCCGCCAGTTGATCGACGAGGTGTACCCGAGCCGCTTCCTGGCCTGACCCGACTGCGGCGAAAAAACAACACCAGCCGGGCTTTGCCCGGTTTTTTGTTGTTTTATCCGTCGCGCTGCCGGCACCAGGGCTGCGCTCAGGGCGGCATGAAAGCCATGCATGCCGCCCTGCAGAATTTACGCCATCAGCATCCCGCCTTCATGTTGCGCTGCAAGAAAGCAACATAAAACAAACCCATCCTAATTTTCTGTTGTTTTATGACAACATAAATCCCCTGAAACACGCTGCATGCAACAGTTTTGTCATCCGAATGCCATACCCCCACGGTATAGTCACCGGCACGTCGTCAACGAACGATGGACAAGATTCAAGACCCCAGTGGAGTGATGCTTTGATGAACAAGAAACTGATTGCCGCCGCCCTCGCCGGCGCATTTGCTGCCCCGGTCGCCATGGCCGATACGACTATCTACGGCTTCATCAGCGCGGGCGTGGAATACGTTCAGGCTACCGGTGCCAAGAACAACACGACCGGCGCGACCCTGCCGGATGCCCAGCAGTACAAGGGCCGCATTCGCATCCAGAACGAAAACTCCCGCATCGGCTTCAAGGGCGGCGAAGATCTGGGCAACGGTCTCAAGGCGGTATGGCAGGTTGAACAAGGCCTGTCGGTTGATGGTGACACCACCTCGAACTGGGCAACCCGCAACTCGTTCGTTGGCCTGCAAGGTGGCTTCGGCGAAGTACGCCTCGGCCGTCATGATGATGCATACAAGGTTATCGGCGACAGCGTTGGCCTGAACATCATGACCAACACCTCGGCCGACAACGCCTGGAGCAAGGACACCACCTTCGGCCGCGCCGGTGCGCGTCGCGCCAATACCGCCTTGTATCTGTCGCCGGTATTCAGCGGCGTCCAGTTTGCAGCCAGCTACTCGGCAGACGAAGACCGCACCTACGTGGGTGAAGATCGCACGGATGCCAGCGTGTACGGCGCCGCCGTCAAGTACTCGGCAAACGGCCTGACCGCTTCGCTGGGTTACAACCACGCCACCGACCGCAGCAACTTCACCAACTCGCTGACGCCGACGATCATTGTCGACAACAAGCTCGACGGCTACCTGGCCGCGGTCAGCTACAAGTTTGGCAATGCCATGCTCGGCGCCGGCTACGAATATGTCGACTACGATACCTACAATCAGGACAGCTGGACCCTGGTCGGTGGCTACCAGTTCGGCGCCTTTGGCCTGAAGGCTTCGTACACGATGGTCGGCAAGGCTGACGGCAAGACCAACGGTGGCGACTACAAGGCCAACCAGTGGGTGCTGGGTGCAACCTACGACCTGTCCAAGCGTACGCAGATCCTTGCCTACGCCACCCAGATCGACAACAAGAAGGCTGCCACTGCCAACTTCGGCGTGAACAACCCGACGATCGCTGCCGGTGCCGACCCGCAAGCCTACGGCCTGGCACTGAAGCACTCGTTCTGACCGGACTTTCCGGCCGGTAACGCAAACGGGCAGCTTTCGCTGCCCGTTTTTCATTGCCGCTGTCGCGTCTCGTTCAGAACACCGGACGCGGCGGCGTGCCGGCCGAGACCGTCAGCACCTCATGGCCGTCTTCAGTCACCAGGATCGTGTGTTCCCACTGCGCCGAAAGGCTGCGATCCTTGGTCTCCACGGTCCAGCCGTCCGGCTTGATGCGGATATGGCGCTTGCCGGCGTTCAGCATCGGTTCGATGGTGAAGATCATGCCGGGCAGGATTTCCACGCCGGTACCGGGCTGACCATAATGCAGCACCTGCGGGTCTTCGTGAAACTTCTCGCCGACGCCATGGCCGCAGAACTCCTGGACGATGGTGTAGCCGGCGTTCTCGGCATGACGCTGGATCACATGGCCGATATCGCCAAGGTGAATGCCCGGGCGGACGATGTCGATGCCCTTCCACATGCATTCATAGGTAATGTCGCTGAGCCGTTTCGCCTGCGGCGTGACCTTGTTGCCGATCAGGAACATGCGGCTGGTATCGCCATGCCAGCCATCCTTGATCACGGTGATGTCGATATTCATCACGTCGCCGTTCTTCAGCACCCTGTCTCCGGGGATGCCGTGGCAGATCACCTGGTTGACCGACGTGCAGATCGACTTCGGATACGGCGTGCCGCCGTCCGGCGCGTAGTTCAGCGGCGCCGGAATCGTGCCCTGCACCTGGGTCATGTACTCGTGGCACAGGCGGTCGAGTTCGCCGGTGGTGACACCGGGCTGGACGAACGGGGTGATGTAGTCGAGAACTTCGGACGCGAGTCTGCAGGCGACGCGCATCTTGGCGATGTCGTCGCCCTGCTTGATGACAATGCTCATGGCGGAAAACTTGTTCTGTGTCAAACCATGAATGGTATCACGTCCGGCGGCGGTCGGCCGCCGCTCACCCTTCCAGCACGACAAAGGCCGAGCACAGGCTGCGTTCGTCGCTGATCGACAGATGGGTACGGCGGATGCCGCGCGCGGTCAGCCACGCGGCCAGTACCGGCTCGAATGCCAGTTCCGGCTTGCCAAGCGCATCGTGACCGATGCGGATGGCGGTCAGCAGAACCGGCGCACGCACGCCGGTGCCGACGGCTTTGGCAAACGCTTCCTTGGCGGCGAAGCGTTTGGCCAGAAAGCGCGCCGGCAGCGCCGCACGCGCCCATTCGTCGCGTTCCTCCGGTGCGAGGATGCGCTGGCCCGCGCGCGCGCCATGCCGCGCCAGCAGCGCGTCGAAACGGACAATCTCGACCAGGTCGGTCCCGATGCCGACAATCATCGCGCGTCGTGCCGGCCTTCGAGCATCAGCGTCTTCATCTCGCGCACTGCCGGCGCCAGCCCGGTCATCAGCGCCTGGGCGATGATGGCATGGCCGATATTGAGTTCGCGGATTTCGCGGATGGCCGCGATCGGTTTGACGTTGTGGTAGTTCAGCCCGTGGCCGGCGTTGACCACCAGACCCAGCTCGTCGCCATACAGCGCGGCATGACGGATGCGGACCAGTTCGGCCTGATGGACCGCCTCGCCCTCGGCATCGGCGTAGCGGCCGGTATGCAGCTCGATCACCGTGGCGCCGGTTTCCTGTGCGGCCTTGATCTGTTCGTCGTCGGGATCGATAAACAGCGACACGCGGGTGCCGTTGGCCTGCAGCTGGCGGGTGTAGTGGCGGATGGTCTCGAAGTAGCGGATCACGTCCAGCCCGCCCTCGGTGGTCAGTTCCTCGCGCTTTTCCGGCACCAGACAGACGTCCTGCGGGGCGACCCGCAGTGCGTTGTCGAGCATTTCGTCGGTCAGCGCCATTTCGAGATTCATGCGCGTCTTGATCGAGGCGCGGATCACGGCCAGATCGGCATCGCGGATATGGCGGCGGTCTTCGCGCAGATGCAGGGTGATCAGGTCGGCGCCGGCCGTCTCGGCGACCAGGGCCGCCTCGACCGGACTCGGATAGCGGGTACCGCGGGCGTTGCGAAGCGTGGCGACGTGGTCGATGTTGACACCGAGGAGAAGCATGTTGCGGTCCCGGACAGGATTGGATGACGGCCCCGATTGTACCGAAGCCGGGCGACGTTTTCGATCCACCCGCCGGCTCAGTCGCCGAGCGCGGTGACTTCGTTCAGCAGCAGCCGGGTGGCCAGTTCGGTCTCGCCGAGGATATGGCCCAGCAAATGCCGGTTCAGCTGCCGCGCTTCGCGCAGCACGCGCGGATCGGAGAAGGTTTCCACCGCCAGCGCCAGCAGCGTCGCGCCGCTGATGCGACAACCGGCGTCGCCATCCAGACAGGCGCCCTCGCCGGCCACGAAGCCGTATTCGGCCTCCGGGTCCAGCGGCTGGCCGTCGCGGTCGGCATCCAGCTGCGGCGCATAGCCGAGCGCGGCGATCAGCCGCAGCTCGAAGCGGCGCAGCGCCGGCGCCAGCCGGGCATCGGCAGCGGCCAGTTCGCGTACCGTCGCCGCATAGTCGGCATACACCGTTTCATGCGGGTCCTCGCGCGCCAGCAGCTTCAGCAACAGCTCGTTCAGGTAGAAACCGGCCATCAGCCGGCCGCCCGCCAGTTGCGGCAGCCCGCCCAGCCAGTCGGCGTCGGCCAGGGTCTTGACCTCGCCCTTGCCGAACCAGCCGATTTCCAGCGGTGCAAACGGCAGCAGCACGCCACGGATTGCCGCCCGCGGGCGGCGGGCGCCGCGTGCCACCAGCCCGAGCCGGCCGTAGTCGCGCGTCAGCACTTCGACCAGCAGGCTGGTTTCCTTGTACGGCATGGCATGCAGTACATAGGCCGGCTGGCGGGTGACTTTTCCCGGGCTGGACATGGTGTCAGCCACTGACGAAACGGCGGGGCACGATCAGAGTTCGAACTGCTTGAGGAAGCGGACGTCGTCGGCCCAGCCGCCCTTGACCTTGACCCAGACCTGCAGGAACACCTTGCCGTCGAACAGCCGTTCCATGTCCATCCGCGCCTCGGTCGAGATCTTCTTCAGCTTTTCGCCGTTCTTGCCGATGACGATCGCTTTCTGTCCCGGCTTGTCGACCAGCACCTGTACGTGGATGCGACGCATCGCACCGTCAAGCTCGAAGGCCTCGGTCTCGACGTTCATCGCGTACGGCAGTTCCTCGCCGAGGTAGCGGAACAGCTTTTCGCGCACGATTTCGGCGGCGAGGAAGCGTTCGTTCTTGTCGGTGACCATGTCGATCGGGTACAGCGGCACGCCGACCGGCAGGTGCGGCGTGATCAGGTCCATCAGTTCGTCCAGCCGCTGACCATGCTTGGCGCTGACCGGAATGATGTCGACGAACGGATGCGCTTCGCTGATCTTGACCAGGAAGCCGGCCATTTCCGCCTTGTCCTTCAGCTGGTCGGCCTTGTTGATCACGCAGATCACCGGCCGGTGTTTCGGCAGCAGCACCATGACTTCGAGGTCGGCCGGGCCGAACTTGCCGGCCTCGAGCACGAACAGCACGCAATCGACGTCGGACAGCGTGCTGCGCACGCTCTGGTTCAGCGCATCGTTCAGCGCATTGCGGTGGCGGGTCTGGAAGCCCGGGGTGTCGACGAAGATGTACTGCACGTCCCGGCGCGTCTCGATGCCGGTCACCCGCAGCCGCGTGGTCTGTGCCTTTTCCGACGTGATCGAGATTTTCTGTCCGATCATGTGGTTCATCAGCGTCGACTTGCCGACGTTCGGGCGGCCGACAATCGCGACGAAGCCGCAGCGGAAGTTGTCGGGCAGGTTTTCAGTAAGATCGGTCATGCGGTCACAGTTTGTGTCGGGGTTTGGCGGCATCATCGTGCGCGGCGATCAGGTCGAGCGCACGTTCGGCCGCGAGTTGCTCGGCGGCGCGGCGGCTGGCGCCCTCGCCGCGGCTGGCAATGCCAAGGGCAGGAATGTCGCAGGCCACGTCGAAGTGCGACAGGTGGGCGTCGCCGGTCTGGTTGACGATCCGGTAGGCCGGCAGTGGCAGGCGCCTTGCCTGCAGCACTTCCTGCAGATGGGTCTTGGCATCCTTCGCCTGCCGGTTCAGGTCGATGCCGGCGATGCGCGACGCATACAGCCGGCGGACCACGCCCTCGGCGGCGGCAAAGCCGGCGTCGACGCTGACCGCGGCAAACAGCGCTTCCATCGCGTCGGCGAGAATGGACGGCCGGTCGTGGCCGCCGCTCTTGCGCTCGCCGTCGCCGAGGAACAGGCAGTCGCCCATGTTCAGCTCGCGCGCGATTTCGGCCAGCGTGCTCTGGTTGACCAGATTGGCGCGCAGCCGCGACAGCTTGCCTTCCGGCAGTTCCGGAAAACTGTCGAACAGCATGCGTGCCACGGTGTAGTTGAGGATGCCGTCACCGACGAATTCCAGCCGCTCATTGTTCGGCTGCCCATAGCTGCGATGGGTCAGCGCTTCCTTGAGCGGCGCCGTGTCGGAGAAGTCGTGGCCGATGCGTTGCGTCAGCCTGGTAATGGGTAAAGGTGTTTTCACAGCGTCGCAGAGGCGGCCGCGCAACGCGCGACCGGGGAAAGTCGGAGATCGCGCGGGCCGGGGCCCACGCGAGGAAAGATGGGCGCCGGGCGCCCGCTACGCTTCTATTCTACGCATCCCGGCGCGATACCGCAGTCCGCACGCCGCACGGATCAGTGGATCTTGCTGCCGACCCGGCCGAAATCGCCGAAGTTCATCCAGATCAGGAAGGCCTTGCCGACCAGCATATTGTCCGGCACGAAGCCCCAGTAACGGCTGTCGTCACTGTTGTCGCGGTTGTCGCCCATGGCGAAGTACTGCCCGGCCGGCACCTTGCAGACAAAACCGTCATCGTCGTAGTTGCAGTTCTCGCGCCCCGGGAACGAACGCACGGCCGCCAGGTACAGGGTCGGCGAATTTTCGACCCTGGCCACGTCGTATTCCTTGCTGCCGAAGGTTTCGCGGTAGCGCTGGGTGGCCACGAACTGCAGATTGCTTTCGCTGTACTCGTAGCTGCCGACCGGCTTGTCGGTGACCGGCTTGCCGTTCACCAGCAACTGCTTGTTGCGGTATTCGACGGTATCGCCCGGCAGGCCGATGATGCGCTTGATGAAGTTGACCTGCGGGTTCGGCGGGAAGTTGAACACCACCACGTCACCGTGCTGCACCGTGCCGACCGGCACCAGCACATTGTTGAGCACCGGCGTGCGGATGCCGTAGGCGAACTTGTTGACCAGAATGAAGTCGCCGACCACCAGGCCCGGCCGCATCGACGATGACGGGATCTGGAACGGTTCGACCAGGAAGGAGCGCAGCACAAACACGGCGAGGATGACCGGGAAGAATCCGCGGGCATACTCGATCCAGGACGGTTCCAGCTGTTCGGCCGGGCGCGATTTCACCAGCACGAAGCGGTTCAGTGCGGCAATCAGGCCGGTCACCAGCACGAAGACCAGCATGACCGCGGTAAAGCTCATGAACTGGGCCAGCAGTCCGAACACGCCGATGACCAGCGCCAGGTAGCCGGTCTGGTTCAGGATCGGCTGATCCTTGTCTTCCGGCTTCTTTTTCGGTGCCGCCAGTATCAGCACGATGCCGAGTACGAGCAGCACGGCGAAAATCCACAGCCAGTTCATTGTTTTTCCTTCCGGTTTTTTTATTCGGGGCGGCGGGAAGCCGGCCGCGGCCGGCTTCGGGCCTTACTTGTCGCTGACCTGCAGGATGGCGAGGAACGCTTCCTGCGGAATCTCGACGTTGCCGACCTGCTTCATGCGCTTCTTGCCGGCCTTCTGCTTCTCCAGCAGCTTCTTCTTGCGGGTGATGTCACCGCCGTAGCACTTGGCCAGCACGTTCTTGCGCAGCGCCTTGACCGTCTCGCGGGCAATGATGTTGTTGCCGATCGCCGCCTGCACCGCAATGTCGAACATCTGGCGCGGAATCAGCTCGCGCATCTTCGACACCAGCTCGCGGCCACGGTAGATCGCGTTCTGGCGGTGGACGATCAGGCTCAGCGCATCGACCTTTTCACCATTGACCATCACGTCGAGCTTGACCAGGTCGGCCGCCTGGAATTCCTTGAACTCGTAGTCCAGCGACGCATAGCCGCGACTGGTCGACTTCAGCTTGTCGAAGAAGTCCATCACCACTTCGTTCATCGGCATTTCGTAGGTCAGCATCACCTGCCGGCCCATATACTGCATGTTGCGTTGCACGCCGCGCTTCTGGTTGCACAGCGTCATCACCGCGCCGACATAGTCCTGCGGCACCAGGATGGTCGAGGTGATGATCGGCTCGCGAATCTCGTCGACCTTGCTCAGGTCGGGCAGCTTGGACGGGTTGGCCACTTCGACCACCGTGCCATCCTTCAGCAGCAGTTCGTACTCCACCGTCGGCGCGGTGGTGATCAGGTCCATGTCGAACTCGCGTTCGAGACGTTCCTGGACGATTTCCAGATGCAGCAGGCCGAGGAAGCCGCAGCGGAAGCCGAAGCCCAGCGCCTGCGAGACTTCCGGCTCGAAGTTCAGCGACGCGTCGTTCAGCTGGAGCTTGTCCAGCGCATCGCGCAGCGACTCGTAGTCATGGCTTTCGACCGGATACAGCCCGGCGAACACCTGCGACTTCACTTCCTTGAAACCCGGCAGCGCGGCGGCGGCCGGACGCGAGGTCAGGGTGATGGTGTCGCCGACCTTGGCCGACTTCAGTTCCTTGATGCCGGCGATGACGAAACCGACCTCACCCGCACTCAGCTGGGTCCGCTGCACCGACTTCGGCGTAAACACGCCGACCTGCTCGCACAGGTGCTCGGCGCCGGTGGCCATGAACCTGATCTTGTCCTTCGGCTTCAGTGCGCCGTCGATCACCCGCACCAGCATGACCACGCCCACGTAGTTGTCGAACCACGAGTCGACGATCAGCGCCTTCAGCGGCGCGGTCGGGTCGCCGGTCGGCGCCGGGATGCGCCGGACCACGACTTCGAGGATGTCCTCGATGCCGATGCCGGACTTGGCCGAGGCGCGCACGGCATCGATCGCCTCGATGCCGATGATGTCCTCGATTTCCTGGCTGACGCGTTCGGGTTCGGCGGCCGGCAGGTCGATCTTGTTCAGCACCGGCACCACTTCGACCCCGAGGTCGATCGCGGTATAGCAGTTGGCGACAGTCTGCGCCTCGACCCCCTGCGACGCGTCGACCACCAGCAGCGCGCCTTCGCAGGCGGACAGCGAGCGCGAGACTTCATAGCTGAAGTCGACGTGCCCCGGGGTGTCGATCAGGTTCAGGTTGTACACCTGGCCGTCACGCGCCTTGTAGGTCAGCGACGCGGTCTGCGCCTTGATGGTGATGCCCCGCTCTTTCTCGATGTCCATCGAGTCGAGCACCTGTGCGGACATCTCCCGCATGTCGAGGCCGCCGCAGAACTGGATGAACCGGTCGGCGAGCGTGGATTTGCCATGGTCGATATGGGCAATGATCGAAAAATTGCGGATGTGCTTCATTCGTTCCTGCAAGCAATAAAGAAGGGCGCACGTCGCGCCCTACTGGAGTTCGGAATATCGCGCGGATTCTACCCGAATTCCGCGAGACAGGCAGCGAGCTTGGCCTGATCGAAATGCCAGTGGCAGACTTCGCGCCCGTCCGGACCGCACAGGACCGGCACCAGCTCGTCATACTTGTCCACCAGCGCCGGGTCGTCATCGACCTCGATCACGGTCAGTTCGACCGCCCCGCGTTCCACATACGGCGCCAGTGCCGCGCGCATGGCGTGGCACAGGCTGCAGTATTCGCGGAAATACAGTGTCAGCCGGGTCACGGCTTGCTGATCGGCAGTGCCAGGAACAGCGTCGCGCCATTGCGCACGATGCGCAGCGGCAGCGCCGAACCGGACGGCGCACTGTCGACGCGGCCCTTCAGCTGCGCGAACGAGGTCAGATTGTCATTGCCGATGCCGACAATGGCATCGCCCGGCACCAGGCCGGCCCGGGCGGCCGCCCCGGTCGCACGCTGGACGACCAGCGCGAAGCGCACGCCGAGATGTCCGAGCAGGGCCGGCGGCGCATCGGCCAGCACCAGTCCGAGCGAGGTGACCGGCTGGCTCTTCGGCGCGGCTTCGCGCGGCCTGGCCGGTGCACGTTCGGCCTGGGTATCGTCGCTTTCCCTCAGCTCGTCCGGCACCACGGTCACGCTCTGCGCACCGCGGTTGCGCCACACCTCGACTGCCGTTGCCTGGCCCGGCTTGATGCTGCCGATCAGCCGCGGCAGATCCGAGGTCGAATTGATGGCCGAGCCGTTGACCTTCAGGATGATGTCGCCGGCCTTCAGGCCGGCCTTTTCGGCCGGACCGCCGGGCTCGACCGCATTGACCAGGGCGCCGGACGCACGCGGCAGGCCGAACGAGGCCGCCAGTTCCTTGGTCAGTTCCTGGATCTGCACGCCGATGCGGCCGCGACTGACCCGGCCCGAGGCCTTCAGCTGGTCGGAGACCTTGACCGCCACATCGATCGGGATGGCGAAGCTGATGCCCATGAAGCCGCCGGAGCGGCTGTAGATCTGCGAGTTGATGCCGACCACCTGCCCCTGCATGTTGAACAGCGGGCCCCCGGAGTTGCCCGGATTCACCGCCACGTCGGTCTGGATGAACGGCACATAGTTTTCATCCGGCAGCTGGCGGCCCTTGGCCGATACGATGCCGGCGGTCACCGAGTTGTCGAAGCCGAACGGCGAGCCGATCGCCACCACCCACTCACCGACTTCCAGCGACGAGGGGTCGCCAAGATCGATGACCGGCAGGTCCTTGCCGTCGATCTTCAGCAGTGCCACGTCGGTGCGGGCGTCGGCGCCGACCAGCCTGGCCTTGTAGCTGCGCTTGTCGGTCAGCGTGACGGTGATCTCGTCGGCACGGGCCACCACGTGTGCGTTGGTCATGATGTAGCCGTCCGGCGACAGAATGAAGCCCGAGCCGAGCGAGGCGGCCTGGAACTCGCGCTGTTGCGGCGGGGCAAAGCGGCGGAAGAACTCGAAGAACGGGTCGCCTGCCATGTCGTCCGGTATCGGGCTGACATTCTGGCGCACGGTCTGCTTGGTGGAGATGTTGACGACCGCCCTGCCCTCTTTCTTCACCAGCTGGGTGAAGTCCGGCAGGTTGGCGAGCGATGCGGCCAGCACCGGCGCCTGGCCAAGCGCCAGCCCCAGCGCCAGAGAAACGGCGACAATCGATTTTTTCATCGTTAGGAATCCCCCTGAATGCGTAACGGTCGCGCCCGGTCAATGCCCGGCGCGGCAAGAATGCTATGTTTTATTGTGCCCGGAACAGTGGCCGCCGGCACAGGCGGCGCGGCGGCGAACAATGGCCGGCTGGTAGTCGGCCCGTCCGGCGTATCTGGTGGCAAGGCGACGAATGATCAACAGCGACAAGGCAAAAGCCGCCGCGCCGCCGACGACGGACGCGGTCTCGCCCGCCAGCGCCCCCAGCGACGCACCGGCAAACAGGGCCGCCACCGGCACCAGGTACATCAGCAGCGAGCCGTGCAGCAGCGCGCGCTCGGCCACGGCGACGATCACCTTGTCGCCGGCCTGCGCGCCGACCGGGTTCGCGACCCGGTAATGCTGGCGGCCGACGGAAAACAGCCGCGAAATCGACACGGAGTGGCAACCGCCGCTGCCGGCGCACGCGCCGCAACTGCCGTGCGGCCGGGTTTCGACCCACGCATGGGCGCCGTCATGCTCGACGGACAGGACGCTGGCTTCGGTTTCTATCATGGGCGGAGCAGGATGATGGTGTGGGAAACGGACTGGACGGCATTATCCGGCAGATCGCCGACCACGGTCACCAGGATATCGCCCATCTTGCGACTGCGCAGGGTAATGGCGCCGTTCTGCATCGCCGTCGGCTGGACCGCGTCCGGCACCCGCTCGATAAAGACCGACAGCGAGGCGACGCCGTCGCTGTACACCAGGTGCCTGACCGCCTGCTGGCCGGACAGCAGGCGACGGCTGACGTCGCGCTGCAGGGAAAAGCCTTCGGGCAGGCCCGGAATCTGGATGCCGCGACCGCCATCGCCCCGGTCGCCGGCGGCAACCGGCATCCGCCAGACGGCGCCGTCGCGGTATTGCGGCTGCAACTGGCCGAGGTCACCCAGCTTGCCCAGTTTCAGCTCGCTGAAGCTCAGCCGGTCGATGATCTGGCGGTCTGCCGTCAGGATGGCCGATTTCAGGATCAGCGAAGTGCGGATGTCGGCACAGAAACGACGCGGATAGCGCTGCGCATCGCGCGGCGTCAGCTGCCACCAGACACAGTCGCGCCCGGCAGCCCGGTCCTTGCCGATGCGCTCGACCGCATAGTGGCGGGCGATCTCGGCCCGGTTGTCGCCGAACAGCGACGGAAAGGTCTGGAACGCGCCGGTCCGGGCCGCCTTCAGCGCCTGACGGTCCGGTGCGTAGACGGTCAGCGACTGGTTGTCGCGCACCACCTCCCACGGCGGATCATCCAGCGACTCGCGTTTTTCCAGCGGATTGCCCAGGCCGGAAGCGTGGGCCAGCCGATAGGTCATCAGGCTGCGCGCATACTGATGCTGATAGATGCCGCTGTACGACTGGCGATAGGCAGCAGCGGCCACACGGTCGAGCAGTGCGACCGCCTGCTTGCCGCCCAGCGGTACCGCCGCCGCGCAGACCGGCACCACAAGAACGCACAAAGCGGCACGCCAGCCGCTCATGGCTTCCCCTCCGTCGCCATGGCGACGGTCTGGATACCGGATTCGAATGCAAGCTCATGGTGAGCGGCGATATACGGATTGGCATCGCCAGCGGTCGCCAGCGGTCGCGCCACCGGCATGACCGTCGCCGGCCCGCCGTCAGCCACTTTCAGCGGGATCTTGCCGGTATCCGGGCTATCGGAGTCGAGCGGGCTCCAGCCAATGATGCCGGCCAGGAGCAGGCTGGCGGCCACGGCCCAGCCGGCATAGCGGTGCGAGCGCCGCACCTGCCGGCCCGACACCGGTGCCGCAACCGGCGCGTCCTCTGCCAGTCGCTGACGCACGCGGTCGGCCACGTCGACATCGAGGCAGCGCGATTGGCGCATGGCGTCGCCGATTACATGCCAGCACTGCCAGTCATCACACCGCTCGGATGCGCCGTCCGGGTCATTCCAGGGCACAGTGCCCTTGCCGTCCGGCCATTCTCCATCGAGAAACGCGGATAACTGTTGTTTGTCCATCTTGATTCACCACCTTTTGTTCTTCGGTGTATCCAGTAATGGCTTGAGCTGGGCCGCGATCGCTTCCCGTGCGCGGAAAATGCGGGAACGCACTGTCCCCACCGGGCACTGCATGGCCACGGCAATATCTTCGTACGACAATCCCTCGAGTTCCCGCAAGGTAATGGCCGTCCGCAACTCTTCGGGCAGCGCTTCAACCGCCGCATTGACAGTGGCGATAATCTGCCGCGATGCCATTTCGGTTTCCGGCGTGTTGTTGTCGGCAATCTGTCCGGCCGGATCGTACGGTTCCCCGTCCTCATCGTGATTGTCCGTGTGCAGCACGACGTGCCGGCCACTGACGCTCAGGTGATTCTTGGCGGTATTGATGCCGATACGGTACAGCCAGGTATAGAACGCGCTGTCGCCGCGGAAATTGGCCAGTGCGCGATACGCCTTGACGAAGGCCTCCTGGGTGACATCCTCGATTTCAGCCGGGTCGCGTATGAAGCGCGACAGCAGTCTCGCCAGCCTGCGCTGGTACTTGAGCACGAGCAAGTCGAATGCATGCCGGTCCCCGCGCTGCGCCCGCCGGACCAGCTCCAGATCCGCATCCCTTTCGCTCATGTGTTGAACAACCCCCTGTGCGGCCGCAATGCCACTGTCTGAGTGTAGCTTCCGCCCGGGCCCTGCTCTGCCAGCAGCGACCGGCGGGAGACCCCACCCGTATCAGGGGTACCTGTTGCCATGGACAGGCGACAGGGGCGGAAGTTCGGCAGCAACGGCAGTTTTTTTGTCAGCGCTGCCAGGTCAGGAGCGAACGAACTCGCCCTCGATATTGGCCAGCGTCAGGTTCCAGCTTCGCATCATGTGCTGCAGCAAGGCCACTTCGCCGTCGCCCATCGCCTCGTCCGCCTTGCACAGGTCGATGGCCAGCGCGCACACCAGCACGCGCAGGTGGCGTTCGGTCACATCTTCGAGCAGGCGGTCGACGCGCTGGCGGTCGATCAGGTGGATGGCGCCATCCTGGTCGGCGTCATCGCTGATGTCGTTGCAGTAGGTCCGGAACACGTCAATGAACTGCTTGCGTCCAATGCCGACGAGGTCATAGACATGCAACTGGTCGAGGACGTCGAATTCGTGATCGTGCGCCTCGCCGTCGCCCAGCATGAACATGGTCAGCAGGCGGGCGATGGCCTCCGGGCTATTCGGTGGGTAATCCCTCATGACGTTCTCCATCGGTATCGGTTGTCGGCTGGAAGCGGGAGACGAAGGCGGAGGGGGCGCGGGCAACCTTGCGCGCCTGATAGTCGAAGAACACGATCCCGGTCTTGACCCTGGCGATCTCGGTGCCATCACGCTTGCGCACCATCGCATACAGCAGGTCACAGCCATATTTGTTGAAATCCGCCACGGCCACGCTGACGACGAGTTCGTCACCGTGGAAGGCTTCGGCACGATACACCACTGCGGCATCGCTCATGATGATCCCGCAGCCATGAACGTCCATTTCCGTGTGGCCGAGCGATTTCAGGAAGCGCAGCCGCGCCTCGTGCGCCAGGCGCAGCACGGCATCATTGCCCATGTGGCCACCATAGTTGATGTCGCCGATGCCGATGGTCAGCGTGGTGGAGAACGGGAAATGCGACGGCAATTCGATGGACAGACGCGACATGATGGCCAGATACGCGATAAAGTTCGATCGAGTGTATTCACTACCCTGCGCCAAATCAATCAGTGCCAATGGTGCGGCGCGATACACTGCGCCGGTCATGGCGGCGCCGGTTCGCGGACATTTTTTGCGTTCGCGGCAACGGCAAGCCACTAGCTGCACATTTGGTGACGGCAGAAGTCTATAGTTTAGAAACCCCCGGATAGGAGAGATCATGTACAAGCGACTCTATGTACCGGTCGACGACAGCAATACGGCCCGGCGCGCACTGGAAGAAGCCTCGCGCTTTGCCCGGGAAAGCGGCGCCAGCCTGAAAGTGGTCCATGTGGTCGACCTGGCCCAGTACGGCTGGGGCGGCGCGGAATTTCTTGATGCGACCGAGTTGCAAAAGAATATTCGCGAAGCCGGCGAACATGTACTCAAGGACGCGATCGAGGTGCTGGCCGAACATGGCGCCAGTTGCGAGACGGCAATGCTGGAAAGCTGGGGCGACAAGATCGCCGAAGTGCTGATCGAGGACGCGAAGAAGTGGAACGCCGACCTGATCGTGATGGGCACGCATGGCTGGGGCGAGATCATGACCCTGATCATGGGCAGCGTCGCCGAGGGCGTCATGCGCCGGACCGAGATCCCGGTCATGCTGCTGCGCGGCCGTCCCGAGGACATCAAGAAGGCCTGATGCCGCCGGCCCCGGGACGCGGGGTCGCGCGCGCAATGGCCGGCGTCTGCTAGAATCCGGCCTGATTCCCCTGCCGGCCTCTGCGCCGGCCTTGTCATTTCCGCCGAGAGCCAGTCCTTGAAAGCCACCCCCGATAACGACGACGACCTGATTCCTTCCAAATCGCAGATCAAGCGCGAGATGGACGAATTGCAGGAACTCGGCCAGGCGCTGACGGAGCTGTCGCGCGACACGCTCAAGCACCTGGTGCTGCCCGACGACCTGCGCAGCGCCGTCGTCGAGTACAAACGCCTCAATGCGCACGGCGCCCAGCGCCGCCAGCGCCAGTACATCGGCAGGATCATGCGCAATGTCGATCCCGAGCCGATCCGCATCCAGCTTGCCACCCTGCGCGGTGAAAACACCCATCACAACAACTGGCTGCACGGCATCGAACGCCAGCGCGACCGGCTGCTGGCCGACGACAAGGTGCTGTCCGAACTGGTCGCCGAGCACCCGGGCTGCGATGTACAGCAGTTGCGCACGCTGATCCGCAATGCCCGCCGCGAGCAGGCCGAGAGCCGGCCGCCAAAATCGTTCCGCGAACTGTTCCAGGCGCTGAAGGCGCTGTATCCGGAACCGCCGCTGGTCAACTACAAGCAGGAGCGCGACGGTGACGACGACGAGGACGCCTGAACCGGTCCGCATCGGCCTGGTGTCGGTCAGCGACCGCGCCAGCCAGGGCGTCTACGAAGACAAGGGCATCCCTGCGCTGCGTGACTGGCTCGCCGCCGCGCTGTGCAATCCGGTCGAGTTCGAGACCCGGCTGATTCCCGATGAACAGCCGCTGATCGAGGCCGCGCTGATCGACCTGGTCGACAATGCCGCTTGCGACCTGGTGCTGACCACCGGTGGCACCGGTCCGGCCCCGCGCGATGTGACCCCGGACGCAACGCTGGCCATCGGCGAGCGCGAAATGCCCGGTTTCGGCGAACAGATGCGCCAGATCAGCCTGCGCTTCGTGCCGACGGCGATCCTGTCGCGGCAGACGGCCGTCATCCGCGGCCGCGCGCTGGTCCTGAACCTGCCCGGTCAGCCGAAGTCGATCCGCGAAACACTGGAAGGCCTGCGCGATGCGGACGGCCACAGCGTGGTGCCCGGCATCTTCGCCGCCATCCCGTACTGCCTCGACCTGATCGGTGGTCCGTACCTGGAAACCCGCGACGATATCGTCAGGGCATTCCGGCCAAAATCGGCCCTCCGCCCGGCCGGCACCGCCTGAACCGGCCCTGTTCCTGCCCTGCCGCATGCCACGCTATCGCCCGCCCCGCTGGTTGCCTGAAGGCCACAGCCAGACCATCTGGCCGGCCCTGGTGCTGAAAGATCGCCATCCGCATTACCGCCGCGAACTGTGGGACACGCCGGACGGCGGTCGCATCGCACTCGATTTTACCGATGCGGCCAACCCGGACGCTCCGCTGGTCGTGCTGTTCCATGGGCTGGAAGGCTCCAGCGCCAGCCACTACGCCAGCGCGCTGATGCGTCGGGTGCGGGCGCGCGGCTGGCATGGCGTGGTGCCGCATTTCCGCGGCTGCGGTGGCGTGGACAATCCGCTGCCGCGTGCTTATCACGCTGGCGACTCGGCCGAGATCGCCTGGATTCTCGACCGGCTCGCCGCCCGTCACGCCACGGTCTACACCGCTGGCGTCAGCCTCGGCGGCAACATGCTGCTGAAATACCTCGGCGAGGCCGGCCACCACGCCATCCCGGCCGCGGCTGCCGGCATCAGCGTGCCGGTGGACCTGCACGCGGCCAGCGAAAATCTTGACCGCGGTTTTTCCCGCGCCGTGTACACCGGCATGTTCCTGAAGACCCTGAAGCGGACCAGCCGCATCACGCTGGCACGCTATCCGGACCTGTTCGACCGCCAGCGCATGGAACACAGCCGCACCTTCAGCGACTTCGACGATGCGGTCACCGCACCGCTGCACGGCTTTGCCGGCGCCCTCGATTACTGGACCCGTTCCAGCAGCAAGCCGCTGCTGAAGGACATCGGCCGGCCGACCCTGCTGCTGAACGCGCGCAACGATCCGTTCATGCCGGCGCGCGCGCTGCCGGCCGAACACGACGTCAGCCGCTGGGTCTGTCGCGAATTTCCCGAACATGGCGGCCATGTCGGCTTCGTCTGCGGCCGCTTTCCGGGTAACATCGACTGGTTGCCGGAACGGTTACTGGATTTCTTCCAGCAAAACGGCGGGTAAGCCCTACCGCGCGCTCCGGCCAGTCCGCCCACGCCCACGAAACGTTCCCATGTCCGATATCCTCGCCCGCATCCTCGATACCAAACAGACCGAAGTCGCTGCCGCCCGCCAGGCACGCCCGCTCGAATCGCTCCGCCGCGATGCCGAAAGCCGTGGCGACATCCGCGACTTTGTCGATGCGCTGCGCTCGAAGCATGCTGCCGGCGCGGCCGGCGTCATTGCCGAGATCAAGAAGGCCAGCCCGTCCCGGGGCATTATCCGCGCGGATTTCGATCCGGCCGATATCGCCGCCAGCTATGCCGGCCATGGTGCGGCCTGCCTGTCGGTCCTGACCGATCGTGATTATTTCCAGGGCCTGCCGGCCTACCTCGAAGCCGCCCGCGCTGCCTGCTCACTGCCGGTACTGCGCAAGGACTTCATGGTCGACAGCTACCAGCTGTATGAAGCGCGCGCGATGGGCGCCGATTGCGTGCTGCTGATCGCCGCCGCACTCGACGATGTGCAACTGCGCGACTTCGAAGCCGTGGCCGCCGGCCTCGGCATGGCAGTGCTGGTCGAAGTGCACGACGCGGCCGAACTCGACCGCGCGCTGCGTCTCGACACGCCGCTGATCGGCGTCAACAACCGCAACCTCCATACCTTCGACGTCAGCCTCGATACCACGCTGGCCCTGCTGCCGACCCTGCTGGCGGAACGGCGCATTCCGGTCAGCGAAAGCGGCATTGCCACGGTCGACGACGTACAGCGGCTGCGTGCGGCCCATGTCCAGACCTTCCTGGTCGGCGAAGCCTTCATGCGCGAAGCGTCGCCCGGCGCCGCACTGGCCGGCCTGTTCGCCTGACGACAGCAGGGCCCAGCCCTGCTGCCGGCATCAATGGCCTGCCGCAGCAGGCCTGGCGAGAATTGCGAATTTCAGGAGCTGGGTCTCGCAAATGCGCTGCCCGCGCGCCAGCGAAAATGTCAGACCGTAGGCGTTTTGCCCACTGAACACATAATCATAGTATTTATACGTCAACGTTTTTACGGTGTGCATGTCCGAATAACCGGACTGCACGCTGAAAAATCCCTCCGCAATCTGGTTGCCATTAATATCACACAGGCAGGGGTTGGTGCTGCAACTGCCTTTCGCATTAACATGTGTGATATAGAGGACCTGCCCCTGCACACGCAGGAAAAGCATCAGAGAGGTCTCCCCCCCGGTGCTGTCATTCTGATACTGCTCAACAAGCAGCTCATTCTCAGCATAAATTCTGGCGGTTTTCTGTGACAGCGAAAGCGCTTCGCTCCTTGTCGTGACCCACACATTCCTCATCAAGTCATCATAGTAATAGTCTGCAGTGCGCGTCTCCGGCACACGGCCACTCAATATCGACTCTACCTGTAATCTGGAAAAATTTTCACTTCCGGCATACTGGTAATGAGCAGAGACAACATCAGATCCGGCCGTATAGGTTTTCTCTGTAAAGTTTCCCTCCGGACTCGTTGCAAAGGCCACCGTTGCCACGCTGGTACCTTTTTTTGTTTTCTCAATTTTTTTCAATACACAATTATTGACAAAGCTGTATTTTTCAATAATTTCCCCGCCTTCTGTTTCACTTTTTTTCTCGCTTATATTACCCATGGAATCGATGGAGAATGACTGGGAAATGACCTTGTCTTCATACTCGTTCATATAAACAATGCTCCCTCTTCTCGCCCACTTCGAGGCCAGCCCCCGGTCATTTATTTCAAAATTTTCCCCCCACACAAAATGCTGCCTGCCAGCAAAATAATAATGTGTGTCCCTGACATGGCAATGCGCATCATATGTTACCCTTGATTTTAAAAATTCCCCATTTTTATCAGAGTAGCTGAATTTGTTGACCAGATTATTTTTCCCATAGTGCTTGTAAATGGAGAGAGCCGCAAATTTTTCATCCCACATCAGGCGCCCCCAAAGATGCTGCTGCACCAGATTGCCGGAAGCGCCATCCCACACCATATTGCACTGGCTGACAATGGCATTGTTCAATTCGAGGACGACCGATTTTATCTTTCCGTCCGGGTAATAACGGTAACGTTTCCTTACCACATAACCTGTTCCACCACCAAATTTCATTGTCACTGTCAACGACTCGATATTCCCCGACTTTGTCCTCACAAAAACCGTCTTGTAGCTTCCCATCACCAGGTCTATCCACTGCCCGGTCTCCGTAAGCAAATGCCCGTAGTCATCATAGGAAAAAGTCCTCGAATATGCTTCGGCACTGCTACTGGTCAGCAATCCGGTAGTGGCATCATGATTGAATTTTCGAGCTGAATACGCCTTGCCGCTTGCAAGGTCACATATCTGGAATTGGGAAATATCATCCATTTCTGCCACGTACTCATACTTCCACACCCGCCCCTTGTTGACAGCAGGCTCCGTATCTGCCGCAACCGTGACCTGACTCGGTCGCGTGAGTATCGCACTCCCGGTGTAATCGTAGCGCGTAGCCACGCCAGAAACTTTTGACTCTTTTACACGGCCCAGACCATCGTATGAATAGAGGCTCATCAGCGCTGCATCAATTTGTGTTGACGCTACCAGTTCGTCAGTGCTATGGGGCGCATAGGTCATTTTTACCGTACCACTTGACGTCCCTTTCTTCTCTATCTGCCGGTCAAAATCATCGTAGGAATATACCAGTGCCTCTCTATCTGTCTCGGTGTGACGTATCAATCGTCCCAAAGCATCGTAGTCAAATGTTTCCTTTATATCTGGCAAGGTATTTGATGAAGGGCTGCGCTGCTCTTTCAGTCTGAGCCGGTTATGATTATCGTAAAACATGATTTCTGCAATATCGCCAGGATATTTGGTCACGGTAATGCTTTTTTTGTACAATGCATTTTCATGAGAATCGTAACCGTATTTTTGCGAGCTTTTATCCCAGTTGGACTGGCTGATCATCTCGTCAAATACATTCCAGACGAAGGTGTTGACCTGCTTGCTGATAATATTTCCATCAGCAGCATAATCATATTTATTCTCGACCACCAACTGACCAAGGTCATTATATTCCTGCTCAGCCATTACCCAGAGCGTGTTTTCCCCGTCTACGGAAATGGATTCTTTGACAAGGCGACCAAGACCGTCATACAGCGAGATGGATGTCTTTTTGTCCGATGTTTTCTGGCGCGTCACTGTATTTTTGGCAGCATTGAAGACAATCGTTTCCGTTACGGGGAACCGCCCCCCTACTGCATAGTCTGTTTTTATGACTCGCCCCAGAGTGTCGTACTCATAACTGGACACCAGTTTGTTTTTATCCTGAGTCTGCACGATGTCAGCGGTCACATACAGCTGCCGTGTGAGGCTCTGCGAACCGGCACCATCGTAGCCTGCAAGGGTCTCCGTCATGGTCAGCTGTTTATTGCTGTCATCCTCGGCATAGGAAGCGGATTTCGTGGTGGACAAATAACTCACCACCCCATCGTCCCCAATGGTACCAACACTGACCACCGTCGTGCCTGGTCGCCCATTCGGTTCATAACTGTATGCGGTTTTTTGCAACACCGGTGCAGGCGTGGATTGCGACGGCTTCTCGACATGAAAATATTCTGCTGCAATCAGAATCAACTGTGTTTTATCCAGCTGGACGTAGGTGTAGTCCCAGACTTTTCTCGGGTAATTATCCTTTTCCATGCCTGGCGACAATATTTTTCTTTTTAAATAATCGGCCATGCCGGACGGACTTGCCGGGCAAAGCAAATTCCCCGCACTGTCTTTTTCTCCTGCGGCATCATAATATTCACTCCACTCTGTCATGCCTTCTATATTGGTATAGCGAATCAGGTTGGCATAGACATCATACTCATAATTCTCAACATCAGAGTGTTCAATAATTTTCCCACTGGAACCTGGGCTGGATTGTTTGTATTCCTTTTGCACTGGCAGCATGAAAGTGCTTGACTGCCCATCAATATTCGAGCCAGCAACAAGATTGTAATCGTATATTTCAAATATCGTTCTTTCCTGCAATGAATAGAATGGTTTCAGGCTGGTCATTAAATAATATTTATTATATGCAGTCTCTGTGGTTCTTGATGGGTTTTTCGCCGCCCCCACTTTTTCATAGCTGACAAACTGATAGTCATCCGGCAATAGTTCAAGATTATCAGCCTCGTTATTCCAGGCAGCCACATCCGGGTACCCCAGGTAATTTCTTTCCTTGCCGCTGCCAGATTCTTTTTGGTATCCATATGTTTTATGGACAGATTTGATGGTGCCATCTGTGTCGGTCGAGACATAACTGTCCACTGTGGATACGGCTCGCACCGTTGCCGCAAGCCCGGCGGGCGCCGGCAAATCCACATAGCTTATGGACTCTTTTTGATAGAAATCCAGCCACGATTCGCATGACGTCATTTCCAGACACAGCCCGTTATTATGATACACGTAGGAAAATTGATATAATTTTTCTCCGGACGAACTTCCATCAACAGTAATGGAAGCGAGTTCAGACAGATTATCCCCAGCAAAATTGAAAACAAAGGTGGCACGTGGCGTTGTCACCCTGTGCGTTCCGTTTTTGGCCTCGGTCGCAACCATTACGACGCCATCATCATCGGTTATGGTGAATGAACCATCAATATACGAAGCGACCCCGACCCCTTTTCCATTCGGGTACTGGATACGACTCAACCGGCCAAATGTCAGCGTTTCCACAATGCCGTTTTTGTAAGTTACCGTATACTCATTGCCATTTTTCTCAAATTTGAATATGCTGATTTTTTTGTACTTCAGTGTAACCGTCTCTGCCGTTTCACTGTCAATCCGGTACCGGCTGCCATCAGACAGGACCAGCGTCCTGATCTGTGCCCCCTGGTCATATTCGGATTCTATGCGGGTGAGATTGAAATCCCAGCCGATCCCGTAGCCGTAATCATGCACACTGAACTGGTTGAATCGCAAAACCAGCGTTATTTCCGGCCCCTGCAGTTTATTGGCTGAGAACCGGGCCATCTCTATATTCCTGAGATACATCAGCGTGCAGTTATTCACCCCATCGTCCGACCAGTCCATCAGGCTGAAAACATTGGAAAAGAAAAGCATAACGCCTCCTGCACCATCACAAAATCGTATGAGCCAGGGCCGCTGGCAGGCGCGGGCCGCCAGGCACGGAAAGGGGTGTTCGGCTTCATGTATCCATTCGTTATAAGCCTCCGGTACTCCATCGCGGCAAGCGGATGGATGAATGGCAGCTGCTGTCGGCGCATGGGCCAGCCCCGGCTGAAGTGGTACCATTTCCGGCTGTATTGACTCAGCACCAAAGGATCTTCATGTCGTTCCGTCGCCCCGCTCTCCTCGCCGCCCTGATCGCGGCCGTCACCCTCACCGGTTGCGCCACTGACGAATACGGCAATCGCCTGCCAACCAACGACACCACCATGGGCGCCATCATCGGCACCCTCGGCGGTGCCGCTGTCGGTGCCGCCATCAATCACAAGAATCGCGGCAAGGGCGCACTGATTGGTGCGGTCGGCGGCGGGCTGGCCGGTGCCGGGGTCGGCTACTACATGGACCAGCAGGCCAGGGATTTCCAGAAACAGCTCGCCTCGCAGATCCAGGCCGGGGCCATCGACGTGCAGAAGCGTGCCGACAACACCATCATGGTCACCATGACCAGCGCCACCGCCTTCGATACCAATTCGGCGGCACTGAAGCCGGGTTTCATGCCGACGCTGGACACCATCTCGCGCATCGTCAACAAGTACGGCAAGACCACGCTGGTCATCACCGGCCATACCGACTCCAGCGGCAACGACCGCATCAACGTGCCGCTGTCGCAGAACCGTGCCAGATCGGTGTATGACTACTTCCTCGGCAAGCAGGTCAACAGCCAGCGCCTCGGCTACCAGGGTGTCGGCGCCAGCCGCCCGCGCGCCAGCAATGCCACCGAATACGGCAAGCAGATGAACCGCCGGGTGGAAGTGCTGATCGAACCGGTCGTCGCCAACTGAGCTGACGGCAAGCCGGCATCCCCCGGAGCGGCCATGTAAGATGGCCGCTCCGGTCGTTTTTGCCTCCTGCCCATGCTGACGCTCTATCGTTCCAACCGCCTCGAAGTTCTCGCCCAGATCCTGATTGCCCAGTTCGGTCATGGCGACCCGCTGGCGCCCGAGGTCGTGCTGGTGCAGGGGCGCGCGGTCGAGCGCTGGCTGACCCAGCGCATCGCCAGCCAGTGCGGCATCGCCGCCCATTTCCAGTTTCTGTTTCCGGCACGGCTGGCCTGGCAGCTGACCCGGCCCGAGCGGCATGCCGCCGAGCCGCTGTCGCCGTATACACCCGAGGTGCTGAGCTGGCGGGTATTCGACCTGCTGGAGCGCGGGAATGGCGCGGCCGCCGATCCGCTGCTGGCGCATTATCTCGGCCAGGGCGATGCGGTGTTCCGCTTCGATCTGGCCGCGCGCATTGCCGATGTATTCGACCAGTACCTGCTGTACCGGCCACTGTGGGTCGCGGCCTGGGAACGCGGTGAGCGCTGCGACCTCGGCCCGCACGAGGAATGGCAGGCCACGCTGTGGGCCACGCTGGTGGCCGATGAACCGGCGCCGCACCGGGCCGAATCGCTGGGCCTGGCGCTGCAGGCGCTGGAGGCCGGCCAGTTGCCGGAGGATCTGCCGCCCCGGCTGTCGGTGTTCGCCCCGGCCAGCCTGCCGCCGATGTACCAGCGCCTGCTGCAGGCCATCGCCCGCCACCGTACCGTCGATTTCTATTTGCTCGACCCGTCGTCGCAATGGTGGGGCGACGTGCGCGACTACAGTGAGCAACTGCGCGCCGGCATCACCGAAACCGACGACGCCGACACGCTGCACCTCGATGTCGGCCACCCGCTGCTGGCCTCGCTCGGCAAGCAGTGGCGCGATTTTCTCGGCCAGATCCTGACCCTGGAACCAGCCGAATCGACCCCGGTGTTCATCAGCAACCGCCACGCCGACGAGGCACCCCGCCCGCTGCTGCTTGAATTGCAGGACGACCTGCTGCATCTGACCGACCGCAGCCGTGCCCACGACAATACCCTGGTCGTGGCCGACGACGACCGCAGCATCGAATTCCATGCAGCCTCCAGCCCGATGCGCGAGGTCGAGGCCGTCTATGACCGCCTGCTGACCCTGTTCGACGCCGATCCAACCCTGACTGCCAGCGACGTCGCGCTGCTGGCGGCCGATATCGACCGCTATGCACCATGCATCGACGCCGTGTTCGGCACCGATCGCGTCGACGAGCGGCCGCGACTGGCCTACTCGATCGCCGACCGCGCGCTGGCGCGCGAACACCCGCTGTACGCCACCGTACTCGGCCTGATTGCCCTGCCCGGCAGCCGCTTCGAGGTCGAGCGCATCACCGATCTGCTCGCCCTGCCGGCGCTGCGACGCCGTTTCGGTCTGTCCGCCGCCGACGGTGACCGCATCGCCCACTGGCTGGCGACAGCCGGCGTGCGCTGGGGCCGCGATGCCGCGCACCGCGAACGCTTCGGCCAGCCGGCGGAACAGCAGAACACCTGGGCTTTCGGGCTGACCCGGCTGCTGCTCGGCTTCGCCCTGCCGCCGGCCAGCAGCGCAGAGGCCGCGCTGTACACGCCCGACGACGTGGCCTGGCTGCCAAGCCCGGGGCCGGAAGGCGCCGACGGGGAAACCCTGGGCCGCCTGTGCGAACTGTTTGCACGACTGGCGGCATTCGACGATGCCTGCCGCGAAGACCGTCCGGCACCGCAGTGGTTCGCCCTGCTGCAAGCGCTGCTCGACGACCTGCTGCAGGCTGACGACGACGAGGCCCTGCCGTTCGAGCGCGTGCAGGCGGCAGTGGCGGCGTTGCAGGAAGAGAGCCGCGCCGCCGGCGACCGCACCGCCGTGCCGTATGCACTGGCCCGCACCCGGCTGGAAGCGCGGCTGAGCGGTACACCCGAACACAGCCGCCACCTGGCCGGCGGCATGACCGTCGGTGCGCTGGTGCAGTTGCGCGGCGTGCCGTTCCGGGTCATCGTCCTGCTCGGCCTGAACGACGGCGACTTCCCGCGTCAGCCACGCGCGCCCGGTTTCGATCTGATCGCCCGCCACCCGCGTCCTGGCGACCGTTCGCGCCGGCATGATGACCGTTCGCTGTTTGTCGAAACCCTGCTTGCCGCACGCGAACGGCTGCTGATCAGCTATATCGGCCAGAACGAGCGCGATCTGGCCGAGCTGCCGCCATCGCCGGTCGTCGCCGAGCTGATGGATGTCATCGAACGCGGCTACCGGCTGGCGTCCGGCGCACCGCTGCTGCCGGCGCTGTGTGTGCGCCATGCGCTGCAGCCGTTCAGCCCGCGCTATTTTGGCGCCGCCCCGCCACTGCCACCCGGCCATCTGGCCATCCACGCCGAGCTGGCCACCCTGCTGCATGCAGGGCAGGCCGGCCGCCCGGCCGCCGGGCTGTTCGCCAACGGCATCGTGCTGCCGGCGGTCGAAATCCCGGCCCTGCTCGAACTCGACACACTGGTCCGCTTCTGGCGCCACCCGGCCCGCTGGCTGCTGCGCCAGCGTCTCGGCCTGTGGCTGGACCACGACAGCAGCCCGCTGGACGGTCGCGATCCGTTCGCCCTGGACTTCAATGACCGCCAGCAGCTGACCCGCACCCTGTTCGCCGCCATTGCCGATGGCGATGACGGCCACCAGTTGCTCGATCGCGCCCGCGCCGGCGGGCTGCTGCCGCATGGCGAGTACGGCAGCGCGCTGCTGCACCAGGAACAGCGCGTGGTCGACGTACTGGAAAGCCGGGCCCGGGAAGTCGCCGGTGGCAACACCGCCCCGTTCGACATCGATCTGCCGCTGCCTGCCGGCACCGGCCAGACCCTGCGCCTGAGCGGCCGGCTGGGCGATGTCGAACGGCATCCGGACGGCCGCCCCAACCGCACCGTGCTGCGCCCGGGCGGGCTGTTCCCGTCCGACCTGATTGTCTTGTGGATCGAGCATCTGGCGCTGTGCGCCGGCTGGCCGGACACACTGCCGGCACCGGTCACCGGCGTGCTGGCCCGGGGCAAGGAGGCGGTCGATGCGCGCCGGTTGCGGCCGCTGGCTGCCGCCGATGCCCGGGCCCGGCTGGGCGAACTGGTCGACGGCTTTCTGCAGGGCCAGCAGTCCGCCCTGCCGTTCTTTCCGCGCACCGCGCTGGCCTGGGGCGAAGCCGTCCGGGGCGACAAGCCCGGCGCGGCAGTCGCGCAGAAGAGCTGGAACAGCGATGGCGACCGGCGCGGCGACGGCGACAACCCGTATGCCCGCGCGGCCTTCGGCGAGCGCGACACGCCACCCGACGGCTTCGAACACTGGGCCGGGCGCATCGTGCTGCCTTTGCTGGACCATCTGGAATCATGGAAATAGGCCCCGACATGTCCGAAGCCCTCGACCTGTTCGCCCTGCAGCCGCAGGGCGTGCAACTGATCGAAGCCAGCGCCGGCACCGGCAAGACCTGGACCCTCAGTTCGCTGGCGGTACGGCTGGTGGCCGAGCACGGCCATGCGGTCAGTGAGCTGCTGATCGTCACCTACACCAAGGCGGCAACGGCCGAGCTGCGCGACCGCATCCGCCAGCGCATGGTCGATGCGCACGCGGTGCTCGGCGGCGAGCGCGAACCCGGCAGCGATGCCTTCCTGTCACGGCTGCCGGTCGCACTGGACACGGCCGGCGTCAGCCGCGAGCGTGCGCTGCGGCGGCTGACCTACGCCATCCGCACCATGGACGAGGCGGCGGTCTACACCATTCACAGCTTCTGCCAGCGCGTGCTGACCGATCGCGCGTTCGAGTGCGCGATGCCGTTCGACGCCGAGCTGGTGCCGGACGAGAATGCGCTGATCGCCGAGCTGGTCGACGATGCGTGGCGGACCACCGTGGTCGACCGCCATCCGCTGATCGCCCGCTACCTGGCTGAACAGGGCGAAAACGCCGATGTCTGGCGGCGGCTGATTGCCCCGGCCGTCGCCCGCCCGGACATGGAGATCCTGCCAGCCGACGGCGAAACCCGGGCACCGGCCAATCGCCAGGCACTGGCCGCGCTGGAAGCCGACTTTGACGCCGCCTGGCAGCTGTGGCATGCCGACGGCACCCGCGACAGCGTGCGCTCGCTGCTGCTCGGCGGCGCGCTGAAAGCCAATATCTACCGCGCCGACTATGTTGAAGCGCGCCTGCTTGCCGTCGACCAGCTGTTCGCCAGCCGCATCGCCCCGACCCGCTCGCCCGGCGACAAACTCGGCTATTTCACGCCGGCGGTGCTGGCGGCCAGCGTCAAGGCCGGCGCTGATGTACCTGCCCATCCATTCTTTGCCGCGGTCGAACGCCTGCTCGGCCACTGGAACTGGCTCGACGACGCACGCACCGGCCTGCTGGCCGCTGCCGCGCGCGAATGCCGCGACCGGCTGCCGGCGCTGAAGGCCGAGCGCCGGCTGCTGTCTTACGATGACCTGCTCGGCAAGCTCGATGCGGCGCTGGCCGATCCGGCCCATGGCGATACGCTGGCGGCACGGCTGGCCGAGCGCTATCCGCTGGCGCTGATCGACGAATTTCAGGACACCGACCCCACCCAGTTCCGCATTTTCCACGCCATCTACGGCCAGCGCGGCGCAGCGTTCTACGTCGGTGACCCGAAGCAGGCGATCTACGGCTTTCGCGGCGCCGACATCCACGCCTATCTGCAGGCGCGCGATACCGCCCGGGCCCGCCATCACCTGGATACCAACTGGCGCTCGGACCGTGCGCTGATCGAAGCCGTCAATGCGCTGTTTGCGCGCACCGGCAACCCGTTCGGTTTTCGCGGCATCCCGTTCGAGCCGGTCCACGCCCGCCCGGGGGCGGATGACGGCATGGCCGGCGATGGCCATGCGGCAATGACGGTCTGGTCGCTGCCGGACGATGCCGCGCTGAACAAGGGTGACGCCACCGCACTGGCGGTGGCCGCCGTCGCCAACGAGATAGCACGCCAGGTCGCCGCCGGTCTCGACGGCCGGTTGACGGTCGGACCGCGGCCACTGCAGGCCGGCGACATCGCCGTGCTGGTCGATACCCACTGGCAGGGCGCCCAGGTCGCCGCCGCCCTGGCCGTGCGCGGCGTGCCCAGCGTGCTGCAGACGCGCGACAGCGTACTGGCCAGCGCCGAGGCCGGTGAACTGCAGCTGCTGCTGGAGGCCGTGGCCGACCCGGCCAATGCCGGCAAGGTGCGTCGCGCCGCCGCGCTGACCGGCTCGGCGCTGGATGCCGGCGGCCTGTACCGCCTGCACGAGGATGGCGAGGCGCTCGATGCCGAACTGGCCCGCTACGCCGACTGGCGCACGCGCTGGCAGGAACAGGGGTTCATGTCGATGTTCCGCGACTGGCTGTTCGCTACCGGCCACGCCGCGCGTCTGGTCGCACTCGGCAATGGCGAACGCCGGCTGACCAACTGGCTGCACCTTGGCGAACTGATTGCCGGCGAAAGCGAACGCCTGCACGGACTGAATGCCGTCATCGACTGGCTGGCGCGCGAACGCGATGCGGCCCGGGGCGGCGAATCAACCCTGCTGCGGCTGGAAAGCGATGCCCAGCGCGTGCGCATCGTCACCGTGCACGCGTCCAAGGGACTGGAATACCCGGTCGTGTTCCTGCCGTTCGCCTGGAATGGCGCGCTGTGGCATGCCCATGCCCGCTCGACCGTGCGCGTCGGCACCCTGTACGACTACGGCAGCGATGCGCTGGCGGAACGGCAGGCGCTGGCCTCGGTCACACTGTTCGCCGAAAAATTGCGCCTGCTGTACGTCGCCCTGACCCGGGCCCGCCATCGCTGTCATCTGGTCTGGGGCAAGGCCGGCAAGCAACCGTCGCTGCTCGACAAGCACGGTACGGCGAAAAACAGCGCCCCGGAAGCCTTCGCGCCGGCCCTGGCCTGGCTGCTGCATCCGCCACCGGCCGGCAGCGATCAGGCCGATCTCGATTTTCCGCGCCTGCTGGACTGGTACGAGACGGTCTGGCGCCCGCTGGAAACCGCCGACCTGGATCAGGCCATCGCCAGCTGGCCTGGCGTCGGCCAGCAGCACATTGATGCCGCACCAGCCCCGGTCGTCGTCGCCCCGCGCACCCGCGACACGACCGTCCCGCTGGCCGCACAGCCGTTCCTGCGCGACCGGGTACGCCCCTCGTGGCGGCGCGCCAGCTTTACCTCTCTGGCACATGCCGGCGAACCGGTCGACGTGGCACCGGAACGCGACCGCAGTGAAGTGGCACCCGCCCCGGCCGACGCGCCGGCTGCGCCCGATCCGCTGTCGCCGGCCGCCTTTCCGCGCGGCGCGCGTGCCGGTGACCTGCTGCATGCGCTGTTCGAGCGCATCGAGTTCAGCGCGCCGGCCAGCGCACACCATGACATCATCGCCACCGAACTGCGCCGCAGCGGACTGTTCAGCGACGACGAGCTGGCGCAGTGGCAGGTGCCGCTGGCCAACTGGCTGGCGCAGATTCTGGCCACGCCGCTGCTGGCCGACGGCCTGACGCTGTCGGCGCTGCCACGCCACAGGCGGCTGGTGGAAATGGGCTTCACTTTCTCCAGCCGCACCTTTGCCGCCCGGGCACTGGCCCGCACCCTGGCCGACCCGGTCCATCAGGTCGACCCGGCCTTCATTGCGGCGGCAGCCCAGCTGGACTTCGGCGTCGTGGACGGTTTCATTACCGGCTTTATCGACCTGGTCTTCGAACATGACGGCCGCTACTGGCTGGCCGACTACAAATCGAACCACCTCGGCCACCAGCCTGCCGACTACGACCACGCCACACTGACCGCGGCCATGACCGGCTCGCACTACTACCTGCAGGCGCTGCTGTACACGCTGGCACTGCATCGCCATCTGCGCGTGCGGCTGGCCGACTATGACTATGACCGCCATATCGGCGGGGTGCTGTACCTGTTCCTGCGTGGCATCGACGGCAGCGGCGAGCACGGCGTCCATCGCTGGCGACCGGCCCGTTCACTGATCGAGGCGCTGGACCGGCTGGCCACCCCGCGAGAGGAGACGCCGGCATGATGACCCCCGACCTGTTCGACGACCTGCCCGACCTGCCGCCCCCGGCAGAACCGGTCGCGCCCCCGGCAGCGATCGCGCCGACCGCCATGCCGCGCCTGCCCGGCCACCTGGCCGCCGCACTCGGCGCGCTGGCGCCACAGCGCGACAGCTGGGTCGAACAACTGCTGGCCGATTGTGTGCGTGCGCTGTACGACGGCGACGTCTGCCTGCATCCCGGCAGCCGTGCCGACCGGCCGGCCGATGCCGAGAGCCGGCTGCGCGCCAGCGCACTGGTCGGGGCACCGGGCGAAGTCGCACCGCTGATCCTCGATCATGGCTGGTTGTACCTGGCCCGCTATCAGCAATTCGAGCAGCGGCTGGCCGAACAGTTGCTGGCCCGCGCCCGGCCGCCGGCCGGCTTCGACCCGCAGCGTGCCCGGGCCGCCATCGACCACGTATTCGGCCCGCCGCCGGCTGCGCACGATGGGCAGCGGCTGGCGGCGGCCAGCGCGCTGGCATCGTCGTTCGCGATCATTTCCGGCGGCCCCGGCACCGGCAAGACCACCACCGTCACCCGGCTGATGGCGGCCCTGGTCGAACTGGGCGGTCAGCCGCCGCTGCGCCTGCGCCTGGCAGCGCCGACCGGCAAGGCCGCCGCGCGGATGAGCGAGTCGATTCGCCAGCAGAAGGCGCGCCTGCCCCTGCCGCCGGCCCTGCTCGCACAACTGCCGGACAGCGCCCAGACCCTGCACCGCCTGCTCGGCGTGCAGCCGAATGGCGGCGGTTTCCGCCACCATGCCGGCCGGCCGCTGGATCTCGACGTGCTGGTGATCGACGAGGCGTCGATGGTCGACCTGGCGCTGCTGGCACGGGTAGTCGATGCGCTGCCGCCAGACGCGCGGCTGATCCTGCTTGGCGACAAGGACCAGCTCGATGCGGTCGAGGCCGGCAGCGTGTTCCCGGCGCTGTGCGCCGGCCGTGGCCTGGAGGCCGACACCCGGGCCATGCTGGCGACGGTCACCGGCCAGACACCGCCGGACGGCCCGCTGCCGGCGTCGCGTCTGGGTCAGGTGGTCGCCGTGCTGACCCACAGCCATCGTTTCGGCGCCGACAGCGCCATCGGCCAGCTGGCGCGCGACATCCATACCGGCAACGGCGAAGCGGTCGCCGGCCGCCTTGCCGCGGCACCGGCGCCCGGTGGCGACGACGCGCTGAGCGCCGGCAATGGCACACCGGCCGCGCTGGAGCGGATCGCCGCCGACGGCTACCGCGCTTATCTGGCCTGCGTGCACCACGGCGACGAGCCGGCCGCGGTACTCGCCGCCTTCGACCGTTTCCGCGTGCTCAGCGCTCACCGCGACGGGCCGGACGGCGTGACCCAGCTGAATGCCCGCATCGAACGCGCACTGCATCTGCCGGCCGACCGGCCACAGTACCCCGGCCGGCCAGTCATCGTGCGCGAGAACGACTATGCCCTCGGGCTGTTCAACGGCGATATCGGCATCCTGCTCGACACCCCGGCCGGCCTGCGCGCCCACTTTGCCGAGGCCGACGGCGGCGTGCGTCACCTGTCTCCGGCCCGCCTGCCGGCGCACGACACCGCCTTCGCGATGACAGTGCACAAGTCACAGGGCTCGGAATTCGACCGTGTGCTGTGCGTGCTGCCACCGGCCGACTCGCCGCTGGCGACCCGCGCGCTGTTCTATACCGCCGTCACCCGCGCCCGCCACGCCGTCTGCGTCTGGGGCGACCCGGCCGCCGCGCGGGCCGCGGTCATGCAGGTACCGACGCGACAGTCCGGGCTGGCGCGCCGCCTGCAGGTCACGCCCGGGCCGGCATGAACCGCCTCCCCCGGCAGGGGGGTCGCGCCGGATAACAGACCGGCTGTCATCCGGCGCTTTTTTCACCTTTACCCTGAAACAGGTACTGCTAGTCTTGGCTCATGATCTATGCCAATGTCGTAACAGGTGGTCATGAAAACCTGTCCGTCACAGCGCAATCCCCTGCCCGTCTTGTCAGGAAATACCACGCGCCCCTTTGACCGGAGGTTCCTCCATGCGTCCGTCCTGTCCCGCGACCCGCAGTGCAGTGATCGTCTCGGCAGTCATTCTGATCACCGCCTGCAGTACGCCATCCCTCACCCAAGTCCGGCAGTTCGGCACGGAAAGCGCCACGCTGTCGGCCAGTGCGAAACATGCCTTCACCTATCTCGACCAGCTCGAAATCCAGCGCAAGCTGTATACGCTGGCGTCCGATCCGAAAGACGGGCCGACCGACAGTACCTTCACCGGTTTCTTTGAAACGCTTCCCGACCGGCAGACCGGGCAGAAAGACCCGCGCAAGCAGGCGCTGGCCCTCCGCCTCGATTTGCTGGCCGGACTGGCCAGCTATGCCAGTGCACTGCAATCGCTGGCTGCCGCGAATTACGCTGCGGACATCGATAGCGCATCCGGAGAACTCAATGGCGCCCTGGTCTCGCTGGGCAAGACCTATCAGGCCGCCACCGGCAACGATATCGGCCTGACGGCGGCGGATTTCGGCCTGATTGCCACCGCGGTCAATGCCGCAGGCAAGGGTTATGCGATGGCCCGGCAGCGCGACGCCATTCGCGCGGTCGTGCGGGCCGCCGACCCGGCCGTCCAGAAAGCGGCCGCCCTGATCGCCACCGATCTGGGGCCGGACTCGGGACTGGCCCAGTATGCGCAGAATGCCGCCGGCCTCTCGCGCGGTGCGCTGCAGATCGCCTACAACCGCGACCGGACCCGCCCCGATTCCACCTTCGACAACCGGCTGGCACGGCTGGAGCAGATCCGGACCCTGTATCGCGCGCAACAGGGCGCCGGGGCCCTGTTCGCCGATGTCAGCAAGGGCACCCGGGCCATGGCGAAGGCCCACGCCGAACTGGTCAGGGCGGTGGACAGCAAGGCCATGAGTTCGGCCGGGCTGGCACAGACGCTGGCCGAACTGCAGGCCTATGTCAAATCGGTTCAGGCGTTTCAGGACAGCGTCGCCCTGGCGGGGAAATAGCGACGCATTCAACGGAGGAAATACAGCATGGCCGACACCACCAACCTGCGCACCGGCATTCGCCAAAGCCGTCGACAAGGTGATCAAGTTCGCCGTGAAACTGCTGGTGCGAAGCGGCGGCATCAGGCTCCCCACCGGCGAAGAACGGACGAAGCGGGGTTTCCCCGGATGCTGGTGTGCACCGACGCCGCTGCGGCCGTCGGTGCACACCTTCATGAGCAGTCCGTAGGCGTTACTGCTTGATCAGTTCCAGCGGTACCGGGATCGCCTTGTCGACCGCCTGACCGTCGATGATCTGCTTGGCGGTCTGCACGGCCGTCTTGCCGATCAGTTCCGGCTTCTGGGCCACGGTTGCGCTCATCTTGCCGGCCTTGACCGCCTTGACCGCGTCATCGGTCGCATCGAAGCCGACCACGACCACATCCTTCAGGCCGGCGGCTTCGAGCGCCTGCACTGCGCCGAGCGCCATTTCGTCGTTATGGGCGAACACCGCCTTCACGTCCTTGTGGCCCTGCAGGATGTTTTCCATCACCGACAGCCCCTTGGCACGATCGAAGTCGGCCGGCTGACGGGCAACGACCTTGACCCCGCCGGCTGCGTCGATCACCGAATGGAAGCCCTGCCCGCGTTCGCGTGCGGCGCTGGCGCCCGGAATGCCTTCCAGCTCGACCACCGCGCCATTGCCGCCGATTTTTTCCAGCACGTACTCGCCGGCCATCTTGCCACCGGCGACATTGTCGCTGGCCACATGGCTGGCGACGGTGCCGCCATCGACCGAGCGGTCGAGGGTGATGACCGGAATGCCGGCCGCATTGGCTTCCTTCACCGCGCTGGCCACGGCGGCCGAGTCGGTCGGGTTGACCAGGATGACCTTGACCTTCTTCTGGATCAGGTCTTCGATGCTGGAGATCTGTCTGGCCGGGTCGTCCTGGGCATCGACGGTAATCAGGGTCATGCCCAGCGCCCGGGCTTCAGCCTCGGCGCCGCTCTTCAGCGAGACGAAGAACGGATTGGACTGGGTCGATACCGCCAGGCCGATGGTCGGGCCGGTACTGGCCGGCGCCGCCGGCTGTTCGGCCTCCGGGCCCTGCTGCGAGCAGGCCGCCACGACCACGGCGAACGCGCCGGCCAGCAGGGATTGCATCAGTTTGCTCATGATGATCTTTCTCGTGTTTGAATAAGGTTCCGGCCGGTGGCTTATTTGTGCCGCCGGTCCAGCAGTACGGCCAGCAGGATGACGGCGCCCTTGATGACCAGTTGATAGAACGACGATACGCCGAGCAGGTTCAGCCCGTTGTTCAGGACGCCGATCAGCAGCGCACCGATCAGCGTGCCGACGATCCAGCCGCGACCACCGGCCAGCGACGTGCCGCCCAGCACCACGGCCGCAATCGCGTCCAGCTCGTAGCCCATGCCGGCGTTCGGCTGGGCCGAATTCAGTCGCGAGGTCAGGATGACGCCGGCCATCGCCGACAGCGCACCGGTCAGCACATAGACCGAGGTCTTGACCGTGGACACGCGGACGCCGGAGATCCGGCTCGCTTCCTCGTTGCCGCCGATGGCATAGACATGGCGGCCGAAGGTGGTCTTGCGCGCAATGAACCACAGCACCGCAAACGACAGCAGCATCCACACCACCGGTACCGGCACCAGATGGGCGACATAGCCGCGTCCGAGCAGATCGAAGAACGGGCTGGAAATGCCGGTGACCGGCGTGCCGTTGGTCTGCGCCAGCGCCAGGCCGCGGAAAATGGTCATGGTCGCCAGCGTGGCGATAAACGGGGCGACACGGCCCTGGCAGATGATCAGGCCATTGGCCAGTCCCATCAGCGCGCCGGCACCGACGCCAAGCAGCGTGGCCAGGATCGGGTCCATGCCGGCCGACATCCAGCCGGCGCCGAGCACGGCCGACAGCGCCAGGATCGAGCCGACCGACAGGTCGATGCCGCCGGTCAGGATGACGAAGGTCATGCCGAAGGCGATCAGCGCATTGATCGACACCTGGCGCATCACATTGAGGATGTTGTTCAGGGTCAGGAAGTTCGGCGACAACGCCGACAGCACCACGCTGATCAGCGCCAGCGCGACCAGCGGCGCCAGTTTCTGCAACAGGTTACGGTTCTTTTCACTCAGCACTGGGTGTCTCCGGTGGCGGCATGCATGATGCGCTCCTGCGTTGCCGTCTGTGCGTCCAGGTCGGCGGCGATCCGCCCCTCGTGCATGACCAGGATGCGGTCGGACATCGACAGCACCTCGGGCAGTTCCGACGAGATCATGACAATGGCCACGCCGTCGGACGCAAGTTGATTGATGATGTGGTAAATCTCGGCCTTGCCGCCGATGTCGACCCCGCGCGTCGGTTCGTCGAGGATCAGCACCCGCGGACGGATCGCCAGCCACTTGGCCAGCACCACCTTCTGCTGGTTGCCGCCCGACAGCGCCCTGACCTCGAGGTCGGCGTCCCGGGTACGGATGTTCAGCCGCTCGATCATCCGCGCGACAAAGGATTTTTCCCTGGCCGCGGTGATCACCCCGCCGCGCGAGAAGCCGGCCAGATGGGTCAGCGTCATGTTTTCCCGCACCGACAGCCCGAGCACCAGGCCCTGGCTCTTGCGGTCCTCGGTCACGTAGCCGATACCGGCCGCGATGGCATCCGCAGGCGAGGCAATGTCGACCGGCTGGCCGTCCAGGTGGATGCGGCCGCCGTTCTTGCGCGTCACGCCGAACAGTGCGCGGACAATTTCGGTCCGGCCCGAGCCCATCAGCCCGGCAATGCCGAGCACCTCGCCGCAACGGACCGAGAAGCTGATGTCGGCAATGGTGCCGCCGTCGGACAGGTGTTCGACCCGCAGCCGCTCTGCGCCATGGCTGACCTCGCGCTTTGGATAGCGCTCACCGATCTCGCGCCCGACCATCATCCGCACCACATGGTCGAGATCGGTATCGGCAATGGCCTCGCAGCCGACAAACTGACCATCGCGCAACACCGAAATGCGGTCGCACAGGGCGAAAATCTCTTCCATCCGGTGCGACACGTAGACGATGCCGACCCTGGACGCGCGCAACTCGCGGATCAGGCGGAACAGCGCATCGATTTCGCGCTCGGTCAGTGCTGCCGTCGGCTCGTCCATGATCAGCACCCGCGCATCGAGCGACAGCGCCCGTGCGATCTCGACCATCTGCTGCTGACCGATGGACAGGCTGCCGGCCTCGCGGTCCGGGTCGATGCCGGTCACGTTCAGCCGTGCCAGCGCCACGCTCGCCCGGCGGCGCATTTCGCCATGCCGCAGGATGCCGGTACCGGCAAAGGTCAGCTCGCGACCGAGAAACAGGTTCTCGGTCACGCTCAGTTCCGGAATCAGGTTCAGCTCCTGATGGATGATGGCGATGCCGAGCTTCTCGGCCTGGCGGGTGCCGCGCACGACGGCCGGCTGGCCATTGATGCGGATCTCGCCGGCGTCGGCGGCATGGATCCCGGTCAGGATCTTCATCAGCGTGGACTTGCCGGCGCCGTTCTCGCCCATCAGTGCGTGGATCTCGCCCGCACACAGCGAGAACGCCACATCGCGCAGCACCTCGACAGGTCCGAACGACTTGCAGATCCCGCGCATGTCTACCAGCGTTGTACTCACCCGCACTCCTTAGAACGTCGTGCCGGAGTACAGGATCACGTTCGCATACGGCGTGGCTTCGCCGGTGCGGATAATGGCGCGGGCGCCACGGGTGATCTGCTTGAACTCGCCATGCGGGACATGGGCAAGCGGACGGCCCTCCAGCATGGCGGTGGCGGTATGTTCCAGATCCCGGTTGTGCTGGCTGATTTCATTCGCCAGCAGAGCCCGTTCGACCTGCATGTCTTCCAGCACCACGGCCAGCGTGTCGAGAAATCCGGGCATGCCCGGCTTCAGCGCCAGGTCGATGCGCTCGACGCCGGGCGGCACCGGCAGCCCGCAATCGGCAATGACGATGTAGTCGGTATGGCCAAGCTCGGCAATGACCCGAGACAGCGCGGCATTCAGCGTTCCGTGCTTTTTCATCTGTTTCAGCTCCTTGAGGCGAGGAATTGGTCAAGCTCGGCCAGCGTGGGCATGCCGCCCTGCGCGCCGAGACGGGTGACCGACAGGGCCGAGGCAGCGCAGGCACGACGGGCGGCTTCCCCGATGCCGAGGTGCCAGAACGTTGCCAGCGCCGCGTTGAAGGTATCGCCGGCGCCGGTGCTGTCGACAGCATCGACCTTGAAACTGGGCTGGTGGCGCAACTGGCCGGCCGCATCGCAATAGCTTGCGCCATCGACGCCGCGGGTCATGATCACCCGGCCCGGCAACCGCGTCAGCAGCTCGGCCAGATCGGCCTGTTCCCGGCCCAGCGAGCGGGCCAGCTCGAACTCGTTCGGCGTGATCAGGGTCAGGCAGTCCAGCAATTCGGTGTCGAGCGGCTGCGCCGGTGCCGGATTGAGAATGAACGGCTTGTCGTATTTGCGTGCCATGCGCGCGGCGGCCAGCACGGTGTCCATCGGCACTTCCAGTTGCGACAGCACCACGTCGGCATCACGGATCACCCGCTCGGCAGCGGCGACATGCTCGGGCCGCAGGCGATGGTTGGCGCCCGGCACCACCACAATGGCGTTGTCATGGCCGGCAACGGTAATCACCGCCACGCCGGTCGCCACGTCATCGGCGATGTCGATCCAGGTGGTGTCGACCTTCTCGGCCAGCAGGCGCGCCGACAGCTCGCGGCCGAACGCGTCGTTGCCGACACAGCCGATCAGTGTCACGTCGGCGCCCAGCCGTGCGGCGGCGACCGCCTGGTTGGCACCCTTGCCACCGGCGAAATTGGCGAAGCGTTCGCCGGTCAGCGTTTCCCCGAGCCCGGGGTAGCGCGGCGTCAGCACCACCAGATCCATGTTGATGCTGCCGACGACTACGATTTTCGGCATGTCTGCTCCTGAGTGATCCATCCGGCACCGGGGTCTTTCCCGCCCAGAACATCAAGGGCGCCAGCCATGCAGCTGCGCCCGCGTACCGGAATCAAGGGCGCG
The DNA here is from genome assembly GCF_000620105.1 of Microvirgula aerodenitrificans DSM 15089. Taxonomy (NCBI): domain Bacteria; kingdom Pseudomonadati; phylum Pseudomonadota; class Betaproteobacteria; order Neisseriales; family Aquaspirillaceae; genus Microvirgula; species Microvirgula aerodenitrificans. Next base: position 49,098 of record NZ_JHVK01000011.1, read on the forward strand.
ATTGTCCACACGGACGTCGCCAACACAATACCATCCGACGCATTGATACATTTTTCGTCGCCTACGCATAAGTTTTGACTCATACAGCAGTCGGGAAATCCCGTACGGATGGGAGGCCACTGGCAGTGTTATATTCCACCATAGCCACGGATGTCTGCCAGCCACAGCATTCCGGGCTCATCGACCCTGCATTCCCTTCCTCATGGAGCTTCTCCGATGATCCTCAGCATGACCGGATTCGCCGCTGCCAGCCGCGAATTTCCCGGTGGCCTGATCGCGCTGGAACTGCGCGCGGTCAACCACCGCTACCTCGACCTGCAGCTGCGCCTGCCCGAAGAACTGCGCGTGATCGAACCGCAGTTGCGCGAACAGATTGCCGCCCGCGTGACCCGGGGCAAGATCGAATGCCGCATCGGCATCAGCCAGGCCGCAAACACCGCGCCGCGAATGGAAATCGACCAGGACGTGCTGACCGGCCTGCTCGATGCCGTCGCCCAGCTGAAGCAGCGTGCACCCGGCATCCGCGACCTGTCCACCGGTGAACTGCTGCGCTGGCCCGGCCTGCTGTCCGCCAACGACATCGACGCCGAAAGCCTGCAGCACCTGGTGCTCGGCGCCGTCGGCCAGTTGCTGGACGACTTCAATGCCACCCGCGCCCGCGAAGGCGAAAAACTGAAGGCGGTGCTGATCGACCGGCTGACCCAGATCGAGGACATCGTCACCCGCATCCGCCCGCGGCTGCCGGAGATCCTCGCCGGCTGGCGCGACAAACTGACCGCCCGACTGGTCGAAGCCATCGGCAGCATCGACGACGACCGCCTGAAGCAGGAGTTCGCGCTGTTCGCACAGAAGATCGACGTCGACGAGGAACTCGCCCGGCTGTCGACCCATGTCAGCGAAGTACGCCGCATCCTCGGCAAGGGCGGCCAGGTCGGCAAGCGACTGGACTTCCTGATGCAGGAACTGAACCGCGAAGCGAACACGCTCGGCTCGAAATCGGTATCGACCGAAACCACTCAGGCCTCGGTCGAGCTGAAGGTGCTGATCGAGCAGATGCGCGAGCAGATTCAGAATATCGAGTAAGGGTTCCGCACGCGTCTCGCCAGACGCGCATGTCCCTCGGTCTGTGACCGCGACCGCCAGCCACACGCATGCTGCGTGAGCTGGCGGAGTGGTGGAATCGGCAGCAAGCCTGCACGACAATACGGCTGGCGCATTCATGACCCGACGTTCAGGTGGCATCGCGAAGGGGCCGGGCGCCAGTGGACGATTCCGTCCGCAGCGAGACCTGCCCAGGGGCAAAGCTCCGTCACAGGTCGATACCACGGAGGCAATCGATGGCCAGCCATTACCCCGGCCTGAATCCTCAAAAAGCGCTGATCTGGCGCATCGTCCACTGCAACAATCTGCCGTGGATTCTGGACAACGGCCTGCACTGCGGCAACAGCGCCATGCAGGCACCAGGGTGGGTGACGATCGGCAACCCGGAACTGAGCGACAGGCGCGCCCGCCATCCGGTGCCCCTGCCGCCCGGCGGCAGACTGAATGACTATATACCGTTCTATTTCACGCCATTCTCGCCCATGCTGCGCAATATCCACACCGGCTGGGGTGGCATCCAGAAACGGGCAAACGAGGAAATCGTGATTCTGGTGTCCAGCCTGCCGCATCTGGCGAATCTGGGCGTGCCGTTTCTGTTCACCGACAGTCATGCCTACTATCAGTGGGCAAACTTCTATTCGGATCTGGCTGATCTCGACCGGATTGACTGGCCGCTGTTGCAGCGACGGGACTTCAAGCGCGATCCGGAAGACCCGGCCAGATTCGAGCGCTACCAGGCCGAAGCGCTGGTTCACCGGCAGTTGCCAGTAGCCGGGCTGCTTGGCATCGTGTGTTACACCGGCACAGTGAAACAACGCATTGAGCAGGAAATTCAGACTCGCCGTCTGAGCCTGCCGGTTCATGCCCGTACAGGGTGGTATTTCTGATGATTACCTACACGCAAGGCAATTTGCTCGAAGCCCGAACCGAAGCACTAGTCAATACCGTCAATACCGTCGGGGTGATGGGCAAGGGCATCGCACTGATGTTCAAGGAACGGTTTGCCGAGAACTTCCGCCTGTACGCCGCTGCCTGCAAGGCCGGTGAAGTGCAGACCGGCAAGATGTTCATCACCGGGGTAAACGAACTGGACGGTCCGCGCTGGATCGTGAACTTCCCGACAAAGCAGCATTGGCGCGCCCCTTCGCAACTGGCCTGGATAACGGAGGGCCTGCAGGACCTGCGCCGTTTTCTGATCGAAAACAAAGTGAAATCGATTGCCGTCCCTCCGCTGGGAGCGGGTAACGGCGGTCTGGCGTGGGCTGCAGTGCGTGAACAGATCGAGGCCATACTGGCGGACCTGGATACCGAGGTACGGGTGTTCCAGCCAACCCTGCAGTACCAGAACGCGGCCAAGCGCGCCGGAGTGGAAAAGCTGACGCCTTCCCGCGCCCTGATTGCCGAGCTGGTGCGCCGCTACTGGGTGCTGGGCATGGAATGCAGCCTGCTGGAGATTCAGAAACTGGCGTGGTTTCTCGAGCGCGCACTCGAGCGCTGCAACCCCGGAGACAACCCGCTGAAACTCCAGTTCGTGGCACACCAGTACGGTCCTTACGCGAACCGGTTGGATCATCTGCTGAACGACCTGGATGGCAGCTATTTGCATTGCGACAAGCACATCAGCGATGCCGACCCGCTCGACATCATCTGGTTCGATGACACGCGCAAGGACTGTGTGCACAGGTATCTGAGGGAGGACGCCAGGGCCTACACTGCTGCGCTGGAATACACTTCGGCATTGATCGATGGCTTCGAATCGCCGTTCGGCATGGAATTGCTGGCCACCGTTGACTGGTTGTTGACCCGGGAAGCCGCCCCCCCCACGGTGCCGGGCTTGCGGGAAGGCTTGCAGCACTGGCGGAGCAGCGCCAATGCCGCCGAACGCAAGAACCGCCTGTTTACTGACCGGATGCTGGGCATTGCACTGGAGCGGCTGACTCAGCATGCTCCGGTTACGGCATGCACCTGAGTTCTCCATTCCGGCCCCAGTCCCCGGCAATCCCCCTTCAGCCCTGCCCTCCGGTCAGGGCATTTTTCATGCCGGCACGCAGACGGCGGTATGCACATGCGGCCCGACGAACGCATGTGCGACCGGAAGGCAGCGGCCCTGCGGCCAGTCCGGGCTCCAGTGCTGCGCCAGCCGCAGTGACAGCGCGTGGTCCTGCCAGCCGCTGACACAGGCGGCGGAAAAATCGACGAAGCGCCGCAGTTGCGGATACAGCGCCTTGTACAGTGCCTCCTTGGCCGAAAACAGCAGCGTCAGCGCCTGTGCCGGCGTCAGCCCCGTCAACTGCTCCAGTTCGCCGGGCATTGCCACCAGCGAACGGACCGCTTCCACCTGGTTCGCGCTCATGATCCGCTCGATATCCACGCCGAGCGCCGTGCATGCGCTGCACGGCGCCACGGCGGCCAGCGCGCCGTCCGCGGTATGGCTGATGCTGCCCAGCCAGCCCGCAGGCCAGACCGGCAGACCGTCATCACGCCGCGCCGGCCACGCGGCGTCCATGCAGCCGGCACGGGCCAGGGCACGCACGGCGCAATAGCGGCCGGCCAGGAATTCGTTGCGTCGCCGGGGCACGGCGTCCTGCAGCGCCACCGGCAACCGGGCCGCGAATGCGGCGAACGGCGCCTCGCCGGCAAACGACACCGCGGCCCACGACACGGCCTCGCCGGCCGGCAAGGGCAACAGCGGCACCGCCCGGTCCACGAATCCGCCCGGCGCCGGTTTCACTGTGGCGCGGGGCGGGCCCCGTCGGCTCGCCAGACCTTGAGCGACTGCTGGGCCGCCCACATGGCCGCATAGCGGGCGGAGCGTTTCAGCAGCTCGGCGTGGCGGCCCTGCACCGGCGGCAGGCCGGGGTCCAGCACCAGGATCTGGTCAGCCCCGGCAATGGTGGACAGGCGATGGGCGATGACGATGACGGTCTTGTCCCGCACCAGGGTATCGATGGCATGCTGCACGGCGACCTCGCTTTCCGTATCCAGTGCGGCAGTCGGTTCGTCGAGGATGACGACCGGCGCTTCCTTCAGCAGCGCACGGGCAATGGAGATCCGCTGCCGCTCGCCACCGGACAGGCGACCACCGATATCGCCCAGCCGGGTATGCCAGCCCTGCGGCAGGCGCTCGATGAAGGCCGTGCACTGCGCCTGGTGCAGGGCGGCCTGCACGGCCTCGTCGCTGGCATCCGGACGGGCCATGCGCACATTGGCCAGGATGCTGTCATCGAACAGGTAGACCTCCTGGAACACCACCGAGATCAGGCTGTTCAGTTCTTCTGCCGGGATCTGCCGCAGATCGACCCCGCCGAGGGTAATGCGACCCTGCTGGGGATCGAAATGGCGCATCAGCAGGCGCACGACCGTGCTCTTGCCCGCCCCCGACGGGCCGACAATGGCGGTCAGGCTTCGCGCCGGCACCGTCGCGCTGAAGCGGTCCAGTGTCTTGTCGCCCGCCCGGGGGTACTGGAAGGACACGTCATCGAAGTGCACGTCGAAAGCCCCGGGTCTGGCGACCGGCAACTGCTGCGGCAGCGGTTCGACCGCCAGCAGGGCATCGATCCGTTCCAGCGCCGACTCGATCAGGTCCAGCGCCATGGTGTAACTGACAAAAGTCGCCAGCGGTTCGGAGAAGCGCGCCACGATCACCATGACCGCGGCCAGCACGGCAAGGTCCAGCGTGCCCGTCACCACCCGGCTGACACCGATGGCCACCACCAGCAGCAGACCGAGTTCAACCACGCTGACGGTCAGCACCTCGGCCTTGCTGCCCCGGCGATGGGCCTCGGTCTGGATCTGCTGCAACTGGCACAAGCCCGCCTGCAGTGTCGCCGCCCGGTCGCCGGCGCTGCAGGCAGCGCGCAGCACCGGCAGCCCCTGGGTGTATTCAACGAGATCGGCGCTGGTGCGCTGGTGCGCTTGCGCCAGTTGCCGCATGTGGCGGCCGGACGCCGGACGGCGCCAGCGGTAGAACGGCACGATGGCCGGGAACACCAGCAGCAGTGCCAGCCCCAGACGCCAGTCGACCAGCAGCGTCGCCAGGGCGGTCACCAGCGGCGTCACCGTGGCCAGCAGGATCAGATTGACCAGCAGCGGGGTGTAATTGAAGTGTTCGTCCACATTGCCGAGCAGCAGTGCGTTCATTTCCCCGGCGCGCCGATCCTGCAGCGACGCCAGCGGCATGCGCCGCAGCTGTTCGCCCAGCCGGCCGCGCAGCTGATGGGTCATGGACGCCAGCCGGCCGTTGTACTCGAAACCCTGCGCATGCCAGCGGAGCACGGTGGCGGCCAGGGCCAGTCCCGACATCAGCCCCAGCCAGAACAGGATGTCACCGGGCTCGCGCAGGTGGAAAACCGCAGCGAACAGCGGAAACAGGCAGGCCAGCGCCAGCCCCTGGACGACAGCGGCAGCGAGCAGGCCGGCCAGGCAGAGGCGCAGGGCCGGCGCCTGCCGGCCGGCGCTGCGCAGCAGCCGGCGATAGCTGTCCCGCCATGCGCCAAGGCGCGGCGAATGCCCGGTATCCGCTTTCATGAGAGGGTCTCCCCGGTCATGCCGGCCGAAAACGCCAGCGGGCTCGCCGGCAAGGTCCACTGGCGGGCCTGCCGGTAATGGCGCCATAGTCGGGCGTAGACACCGTCCTGCGCCATCAGGGCGGCATGGCGACCGGATTCGGCCAGGGTGCCGCGATCGAATACCAGGATCTGGTCGGCATCGCGGATGGTCGACAGGCGGTGCGCCACCATCAGCACGGTCTTGCCGCGCATCAGTGCCGACAGCGCGACGACCAGCGCCGCCTCGTTTTCCGGATCGGCAAACGCCGTTGCCTCGTCAAGTACCAGAATCGGGCGGTTCTGCAGGATGGCACGGGCAATGGTGATGCGCTGGCACTGTCCGCCGGACAGCCGGACCCCGCGCTCACCCGCCGGGGTGTCATAGCCGTGCGGCAGGGCGGAAATGAATTCATGTGCCTGGGCGGCGGTGGCGGCGGCCCGCACCTCGTCCATCGTGGCCTGCGGCAGGCCGAGGCGGATATTGTTGGCAATGGTGTCGGCAAACAGGAAGGTATCCTGAAACACGAAGGCGACCTGCTGCATCAGCACATCGGCGCGGATATCCCGCACATCAACTCCCCCCAGCAGCACACGACCGTCATCGACATCCCAGAAGCGCGGAATCAGCCGCGCCACCGTACTCTTGCCGGCGCCGGACGGGCCCACCAGCGCCGTCACCGTACCCGGCGGCACCCGGAAGCTCACGTCGCGCAATGCCGGTTCGCCGTGACCGGTCCGGTAGGAAAAGCCGACCTGGTCGAAGGTGATGCCGGCATCCGCCGGCTGCCGGCCCCGCGCCGGCTGCGGCTGTACCGGCAAGGCCATGATCTCCCGGATCCGTGCGGCGCTCAGCATCGCGCGGGCCACCATGTGCCGGAGCATCATCATCGGCATGACCGACTCGGCCATGCCGGTGCCCAGCAGCAGCACGGCGATCCAGGTGTCGGGGGCAAGCCGGTCGCCGGCGATCAGCCAGCAGCCCAGCCACAGCAGGACAATCAGCGTCGGCAGCGGGCCAAGGATGGCAAAGGAGAAACGCGCCGGAAATCCGGCCTCGCGGTACCAGCGGGTCAGCACGCCGTAATAGGCATCCAGCGCCCGCTGGAAACGGCCGAAGGCGACGTGGCCGCTGTCGAAGGTACGGACCACCGGCATGGCCTGGACGAATTCGATGATGGCGGCGCTGACCCGCTCGCGAGCCTCGTGGTACTGGCGCCCCATATCGGCGGCATTCCGCGTCGCCAGCATCAGGACCGCCATGCCGGTCAGCAGCACGGCCATCGCCGCCAGCGCCAGCCGCCAGTCCAGCCACAGCAGAGCCAGCGCGGTCATGACCGGCGCCACCTGCGCCCGTGTTCGCAGCGGCGTACTGTCGGCGACAAAGACATGCAGCGCCTTGACATCGTCCTGCATGACCTTGGACAGCGCGCCGGCGCCATGCCGATACACCTCGCCCAGCGGCAGTTGCGCCAGGTGCGCGGCGAGCCGGGCGCGCAGCACGGCTTCCAGCCGGAACGCGGCATAGTGCGACTGGTTGAACGCGTTCAGTCGCAGCAGATAACTGACGACGCCACAGGCAATGGCGCCGGACATCGGCAGCCACGGCCAGGCTTGCGGCTCGCGCAGCAGCGCATGGACCACCAGCGCCAGCAGCGCCAGTGACGCCAGCCCGGACAGCGTGCCCAGCGCGGACAGACCCATGGCCAGGCGGATCTGCCCGCGCACCGGCTGCATGAGGTGCCAGACATCACCGGCAGGAGACAGGCCATCGCCGCCGGCATCGGCGGACAGGGAGGATCGGGACATGGGGATTCCTCGTGCGCCCCGGCCGGCCTGCGGCCGGAGCATCAGGTTCAGAAGTGGTAGTTCAGACCGATACCGGCCGTCCGGCCGCGCACCGGCGAGCCAAAGGTGGCGGTGGCATTGTTGTAATAGCCGTAGAGGTCGTACTGCTCGTCCAGCAGGTTGTTGCCGTACAGATAGATTTCCGCATTGCCCGCCGTCAGCCCGACGCGCAGGTCGACCCGCCGGTAGCTGCCAAGATCGAAGTGGTTCTGCGGATCGGCCGGGCGGGCACCGACATACTGGTAGCCGAGCCGGGCATTGACCGCCGGCGACGGCAGGCCAAGGAAGGACGGCAGGGGTTTGCGGTACGACAGCGCCAGGTTGCCCCCCCAGCGCGGCACGTCCGGCGTGCGGTTGCCCGCCCGGACATCGCCACCGCTGACACCGAGGGCATCGCTGGTGATCGTGGCGTCGATCACACTCAGTCCGCCGGACAGCTCGAAGCCGTCGCCGAAGCGCCAGTACCCCTCGAGCTCGACGCCCTTGCTGTCACTGTCGGCGTTGACGGTATTGGTGGAATAGGTCTTGTAGTCGTAGCCGAGCAGGTGGGCATCCCTGACCCGGGTCGCGAACAGTGCCGCGTTCAGGCTGAAGCGGCGATCTGCCGATTCGGTCTTGAAACCGAGCTCGGCGGTATTCGACCGGGCCGGCTTGTACGGCTCGCCGCCGGCCACCGTCGCCGAGTAATCGCTGAAGCCTCCCGACTGATAGCCCCGTGACAGCACCACATACAGATTGCTCGCCGGCGCCAGCGCATAGGACAGCGCCACGCGACCGGTGGTGTAGTGGTCGTCCAGTTCGCGGTTGTCGCCGCTGCTGCTGCCCTGGGTATAGGTGGCGTCATACGACTTGCGGTCCCACGACTGCCGCAGCCCGCCGGTCAGCTTCAGGGCGTCGGTCAGCGGATAGGTCGCTTCGCCATAGACCGCGGAACTGCGAACGCGATAGCGCCGGTCCTGCCGGTAACCAGGCATATAGTAAGTATCAAAGTGCCGGTCGGCGTGCGACAGGTTCAGGCCGGCCACCCAGAACAGCGGCGCACCGGGCAGTGAGGACCAGCGCAGGTCCTCGCTCACCCCCCGCTGCGCCGACGAATCCTCCTTGACGCTTGCCTCCGGCGTCCCTCCCATCAGCGCCTGCATGATCCGGCGGTCGTAGCCTCCGATGGTAAAGAAATCGGTAGTCGTATAGGCCGTGATCGAGGTGATCCGGCTGGCGCCCAGGTCATGATTGAGCTCCAGCGAATAGCGCGCCATCGTCTTCTTGTCGTCGTCGAACAGATTCGGCGTGAAGTCCAGCTTCGGCGGCTCGCCATACGGCCGCAGGATGGTCAGGCTCGGACTGCGCCTGATCTGCTGCCGCTCGGCGATCAGCAGCGCACTGGTGCCGGCGGTCACGTCCCAAAGCAGGCTGCCGCGGAACGCCAGATCACCGGGCTTGCTCAGCGGCTGGCCGGTCTGCGTATTGTCGACCCACAGGTCCGAACCGGTGTTGCGGATGGCGAAACGGCCGCTCAGTTGACCGGACAGCGGCCCACTGATGACCGCCTCCTCGAGATGCTGCCGCTCCTGCCCGTATTCGACCCGGACATGGCCTTCCATTTCGCGCGTCGGCCGGCGGGTGGTCACATTGACGGCCCCGGCCAGGCTGTTGCCGCCGAACAGCGTGCCCTGCGGCCCCTTCAGCACCTCGACCCGCTCGATATCCAGTGTGCCGAGCGACATATTGCGCATCGACATCGTCACGCCGTCGACATTCAGCGCCACCGAGCCGTCGTCCATGCTGACCGCATTCAGCGAACCGACGCCGCGAATCATGACGTTCGCGGAATTGGGTCCGCCATTCGAATTGACATTGACATCCGGCATGCTGCGCAAGGCGTCATCCAGCGTCAGCAGATGGCGAACCTCCAGCTCCCTGCCACTGATGACGCTGAGACCGAAAGGAATGTCCTTCGCCCGCTCCACGCCCTGGCGGGCAGTGACGGTCAGGGCCGGCAGTTCGACCGGGACATCATGGCCCGCTCCGGCGTCGTGAGCGACCGGTTTGCCGCTCCCGTCACGCCCGGCCTGCACCGGAACCGCAACCATGTCCGGGGCCTCGGCCAGGGCAAGCCCGGAGGCCGGCAGCAGGGCCATCGACAGCGCCATGACTAGTGGATTTACACGCCACAATGTGCGCAGCTCCCCTGTTCCGCGGTCTGTTTGGCACAGCATGCAATTCATTCCTTTTGTGGCCGGGTGGCGCAGGCCCTTCCGGCGGAATCCCCGTCGGGAGCGAACTCCGCTCGACTGTCATTGAAAGAGCGCGAATAATAAAAGATTCTCATTTGCATTACCGCCCGGACCGGTCCAACTTGTGCCCGGATCGGTATGCCGCACAGGAGCTGGACACGCATGCCATCGCCGCAACCGCCTTCCACCTCGATATCGGCCCTGCTGGCCGGGCAGCCGGTCGGACACGCCACACCGGACACCGGACACCGGCTGCCGGCTGCTGCGCATTGCGCTGCAGGACGGCGTCGACGTGCTGGTCTGGAAAGGCGAACTCCGGCAACCGATGACCGTGAACGTCCACGACGACTGGGACAGGATCCACTTCTCGTGCGCGCTTCAGGGCAGCTCCAGCTACTCGTTCCATGGCGGCTGCGGCGAGCTTGAGCACGCGCTGGCCGAAGGCGGCGGCTGCATCAACTACAACCCCGGCTGCCGGGGCCGTGCCAGCCACGCCGCAACGTTCGAGAGCGTGACCGTCTCGGTCCGGCCGGACCTGTTTGCCAGCTGGGCCCCGGAGCTGGAACGCTCGCTGAAGCAGGAACTCGGCAGCGGGCGCTGCTATGTGCCATGCGGCCACAATGCGGAAATGCGGGCGACGGCGCAGGGCTTGAGCCGGGCGCTGCACGTCATGGAACTGGGGGCGGATGACGGCGCCCGGCGCAGCCCGCTGTGGCTGATGGGGCAAAGCCTGACCCTGGTCGGCCTGGCACTGGAAGGCCACGCCGCCGCGCGGCGCCAGTGTCCGGCCGACCTCAGTCTGGTCGATCGCCAGCGCCTGCTGCGCGCAAGGGACCGCCTGCTGGGTGATCTCAGTCAGGCACCCACCATCGCCGCGCTGGCCAGGGAGGCCGACCTCAGTGTCCTCAAGCTGAAGCGCGGCTTTCGTCTGCTGTTCAACAACAGCGTCTACGGGCTGTTCCAGCAGGAGCGCATGCATGAAGCCCGCCGGCGGCTGTCGGCCCGCGACACCCCGGTAATGACGGTTGCATCAGATCTTGGCTACACCAATGCCAGCCATTTCGCAGCCGCATTTCAGAAGCAATTTGGCGTCAACCCGTCAACACTGAAACGGCGCTGACAGCAGACCGTCTGCGCCAGCCGGACGGCCCTTGCGGCCCGTTTCTCCTGCGGACCGATACGGGCCAGGGCAGGCCCGATCCGGGTGGAATCCCGTCAGGGAATAATTATCATTCAGCACCCAGCGCCATGCCAATTGCGTAAGGCGATTCCAGATTCTGCATTCGAGCGGTTCCGCAGCCCCCACAGCGACTGACATTGTCCGGCTGAAACCCGTGGACCATTTTGCCGTGCCCATGGTCCGTGACCTCCGTCCCCGCTCGACTGCCCCCCCTTCATGACCAGAGGCGGCATACCATGTCTGACCCCCGCGCATCCCTGCCGGCCCCGATCCTCCCTCCCTCTTCTGTCGACAGCGACTCGCTGCGGCAGGAACTGGCCCGCGAACTGCGCATGGCACCCGGACAGCTCGACGCCCAGGCCAGTCTGCTGCAGCTGGGGCTGGACTCGATGCACCTGATGGCGTGGCTGAACCGGCTGCGTTCACGCGGCTACCACCTGACGCTGCGCGACCTGTATCGCGAACCGACGCTGGTCGGCTGGAGCCGGCTGTTGCAGGGCGGTGCCCAGCCGCCGGCCATTCTCCCCGTCACGACAGTCTGGCCGGGCATGCGCGACGGCGCGCCGTTTGCACTGACGCCGGTGCAGCACGCCTATCTGGTCGGCCGGTCCTCCCGGCAGCCGCTGGGAGGCGTCGGCTGCCATCTGTACCAGGAGTTTGACGGGGCCGGGCTCGATGCCGGGGCGCTGGAGCGGGCCATCCGGACACTGACGACCCGCCACCCGATGCTGCAGGTCGCCTTCAGCGCCGATGGCCGGCAACACTGGTGCACGGCCCCCGTCTGGCAGGGCGTGACCGTCCATGATCTGCGTACGCGGGATGAGGATGAAGGCGAGCGCACCCTGCTCGAACAGCGCGAACGACTCGGCCACCGGCTGCTGGCGGTCGAACGGGGGGAAACCTTCGACTTCCAGCTGTCGCTGCTGCCACACGGCCGCCACCGGCTGCACGTCAATCTCGATCTGCTGGTGCTCGACGCGGCCAGCTTTACCCTGCTGTTCGAGGAACTGGCCGCGCTGGTCGCAGGGCAGCCGCTGCCGCCGCTTGACGCCGATTATGATTTCCGCAGCTATCTGGCCCAGTTGCAGCATGACACCGCTGCCGCCCGCGAACAGGCGCAACGCTACTGGCGCGACAAGCTGCCCTCGCTGCCGGCCGCCCCGTCCCTGCCGCTGGCACAGGAGCCCGCGCAACTGGCCCGGGTCCGCATCAGCCGCCGCCGCGCCGAACTGCCGCACGCCGACTGGCAGGCGTTCAGACAGCATGCCGGCGCCTGCGGCGTCACCCCGACCCTGGCCCTCGCCACCTGCTTCGCCTCGGTACTGGCGCGCTGGAGCGGACAGTCGCGGCTGCTGCTTAACCTCACCCTGTTCGATCGCCAGCCCCTGCATCCGGCCGTGGAACGCCTGATGGCCGATTTCACCAGCATCCTGCTGCTCGACGTGCAGGGCGAAGGCGCGGCGTTCGACACGCTGGCGCAGGCCAACCAGAACACCTTCGCCGATGCCTGCGAACACCGGCACTGGTCCGGTGTCGAGCTGCTGCGCGAGCTGAAAAAGGAACAGCGCCATCCGCACGGCGCCCCGCTGGTGTTCACCAGCAATCTGGGCCGCCCGCTGTATGGCGACAATACCGCCGCCGCCCTCGGCGAGCCGGGCTGGGGCATCTCGCAGACCCCGCAGGTCTGGATCGATCACCTGGCCTTCGAGCACGGCTCGTCGGTGTGGCTGCAGTGGGACAGCAATGAAGCCCTGTTCCCCGCCGGTCTGGTCGACACCCTGTTCAACGCCTATATCGCGCAGGTCCGTCACCTGGTCAACGATGCCCGCGCCTGGCACGAACCGCTGCCCGATCCGATGCCCGCCGCACAGTGCGAACAGCGGGCACGGGTCAATGCCACGGCCGGCCCGCGGCCGTCCGGCCTGCTGCACGAGGGCGTGATCGAGCGGGCCGCCCGAGCGCCGGGCGCCATTGCCGTCATCCACCGTGACCACCCGCTGCGCTACGACGAGCTGGTCGACATGGCACGACGCTGCGCCGGCGCCCTGGCCGCACACGGCATCCGCGCCGGTGACCGGGTGGCGATCAGCCAGTCAAGGGGGACGGGACAGGTAGTGGCCGTACTGGGCGTGCTGCTCGCCGGGGCGGTCTATGTGCCGGTGCCGCTGGAACAGCCTGCCGCCCGGCGACGGCAGATTCATGCCGATGCCGGCATCACCCTGGTGCTGGCCAGCCGCGATGACGACAGCACGCCCGGTCCCGGGGAGCAGGACCCGGCCCGCCGGCTGTGCTGGCAGGACGCCATCCGCCATGCCCCGATTCCCGCACCGGTCACGGTGGCAGCGGACAGCCCCGCCTATGTGATCTACACCTCCGGCTCCACCGGCACGCCCAAGGGGGTGGTGATTTCCCACCGCGGCGCACTCAATACCTGCGCCGCGCTGAACCGGCGCTACCGGCTGGGCCCCGACGATCGCCTGCTGGCCCTGTCGGCCCTGCATTTCGATCTGTCGGTCTACGATATTTTCGGCCTGCTGACCGCCGGCGGCACTCTGGTACTGGTGGACGAGGGGCAGCGGCGCGATCCGTCAGCCTGGTGCGGGTTGATCGAACGGCACCGGATCAGTGTCTGGAACAGTGTTCCGGCACTGTTCGACATGCTGCTGACCTACAGCGAAGGCTTTGCGCGGCAGGCGCCGGCGCGGCTGCGGCTGGTGATGCTGTCCGGCGACTGGATCGGTCTGGACCTGCCGGCCCGCTATCGCGCTTTCCGCGCCGACGGGCAACTGGTCGCCATGGGCGGCGCTACCGAGGCGTCGATCTGGTCCAACGCGCATGAGGTGGGCGAGGTGCAGCCCCACTGGCGCTCGATTCCGTATGGCTTTCCGCTGCCCAACCAGCGCTACCGCGTGGTCGACGGCAGCGGGCGCGACTGCCCGGACTGGGTGGCGGGCGAGTTGTGGATCGGCGGCGACGGCGTCGCGCTTGGCTATTTCAATGACCGCGAGCGCACGGCGCAGCAGTTTGTCGGCAAGGGCGACGACCGCTGGTATCGCACCGGCGATCTGGGGTGCTACTGGCCCGACGGCACGCTGGAATTCCTCGGCCGGCGCGACAGGCAGGTGAAAATCGGTGGCCATCGCATCGAACTCGGCGAGATCGATGCGGTGCTGAACCGCCTCGATGGCGTACGGGCAGGCATTGCGCTCACCCTTGGCGAGCGTGAAAAATCACTGGCCGCATTCGTGGTCGGTGCCGGCCCGTCACTGTGCAGCCGGCGGGAGGCCGACCCGGCGCTGCCCGGCGACTACGGCAGTCTGTTCACGCCACTGGCCGACGATCCGGCCAACCCCGGTGAGGATGCCATTCGCCGTCTGGTGGCCGATTTCCTGCACGACCATCTGCAGCGCCACGGCGTGGATTTCCGCACCCCGCTCGATCCCGGGCTGGTCGCGATGCACTACGGCGCCAGCGCCGCCTGGTACGGACTGTTCAGCCGCTGGCTGGAACTGCTGTGCGCCGACGGCCGGCTGGTCCGCGATGGCCACGCCTGCCGGCGCGGACCACGCCATGATGCAGCGGGCTGGCAGCCGCCGGCCGACAGTCCGCTGCAGGCCATGGCCGACGCCCTGGGCGACCACCACGCCACGCTGGCCGACATCCTGCACGGGCGGCAGCCGGCCCACACCCTGCTCGACCATCCGTTCTGGGCACCCGAACGGCGGTTGCTGGACAGCGCCGGCACACGGCGCGCCATCGTGGCCTTCGCCGGTGTGCTGGCCGGGCTGGCGCAGACCCTGCGCCGCCCGCTGCGGCTGATCGAGATCGGCGCACGCAGCGCTCTGGGCGGGCACCTGCTGCTGCAACGGCTGGATGCCGGCCAGCTGGCCTATATCGCACTCGACGACTCCCTGGACCGGGTACGGGGTGCCAGCGCCGGTCTGGCCGCATACCCGCATGCCAGCGCCCGTCACGCCAGCGCCGCCGAACTGGCAGCGCTGGCCCACACCGCCGATGTGGTCTGGGCGAACAACGCCCTGCACCGGCTCGGGGCCGACGGGCTGACGCAACTGGCCGGGCTGGCCGCACCGGGTGCCCTGCTGCTGGTGCTGGAACGACACGCCCCGTCGGCCCTGGCTCTGGTCAGTGCCGATCTGCTGGCGACGGACGGCCTTCCCGCCGCCGCCAGCCTGATGGACGCCGCCGCCTGGCAGGCACACTTCCAGGCCCGGGGCCTGCACGGCGAACGCGCAGACCGGGTGGACGAACTGCAGCGCTTTGTCCTGCGCGCGCCAGCGGCACTGTCACGGCCGGACCCGCGCAAGCTGAGCGCAGCACTGGCGGCGCAACTGCCGGCCTACATGCTGCCGCAGCGGCTGTATTTCCTTGATGCCTTTCCGCTGACCGCGAACGGCAAGATCGATCATCAGGCGCTGATCGCCCGCTGCACTCCGCCGGCGGCGCGCCCGGCCGGACAGGACGCCCCCGGCAGTGCGACCGAACTGACGCTGGCCGCAATCTGGCAGACGCTGCTGGCCGTCCCCGACCTGCAGCGTCACAGCGACTTCTTCCAGCTTGGCTGGCGACAGCCTGCTGGCCACACGCCTGATCGGCGAACTGGAACGGGCCGGTTACGAGGCGACACTGGGCGACCTGTTCTCGGCCCCGACGCTGGCCGCCTTCGCCGCCACGCTGCAGCATCGGCCGCCGCCGGCCGCCACGGCGCTGCGTCCCGACCCGGCATCGCGCCACCTGCCGTTCGCCCTGACCGACGTGCAGCAGGCTTATCTGGTCGGCCGCCAGCCGGGGTTTGCCCTCGGTGGCGTGGGATCGCAGTTCTTTGTCGAGTTCGACGCCGGCAAGCTGGATGTCGGCCGTTTCGAGACGGCCTGGAACCGGCTGATCCAGCGCCATGACATGCTGCGCGCCGTGGTGCGCAACGACCAGCTGCAAGTACTGGCCACGGTGCCGCCGTTCGTGCTGCCGCGCCACCGCTTTGCCCGTCTCGACGATGCCGACGATCTGTACCGGCGCCTGTCGCGTCAGGTACTCGACCCTGGCCGCTGGCCGGTGTTCGATCTGCAGGCGGCAGAAGACGCACACGGTCATTTCCGGCTCTATCTGTGCCTGGACAATCTGCTGCTCGACGGCCTGAGCATGCAGATCCTGCTGGCGGAGCTGGAACAGTGCTATCTGCAACCGGCCTGCACCCTGCCACCGCTGGAAATCGGTTTCCGCGACTACCGGGCCCACGTCGCCGGGCAGCAGGCGAGTGAGGCCTCGCTGGCCTACTGGCGCGAGCGCCTGGACCGGCTGCCGCCACCGCCGCAGTTGCCGCTGCGCTGCGATCCGGCCAGCATCGGCGTCCCGGACTTCGTCCGCCTGTCCGACCACTTGCCGGCCGCCGACTGGCAGGCACTGAAAGCACGCGCCAGCGCGGCCCGGCTGACGCCGTCGGCGCTGCTGCTGGCCGCCTACGCCGCCGTCCTGTCGGCCTGGAGCGCGCAACGCGCGCTGTGCCTGAACCTGACCCTGTTCGATCGCCAGCCGGTGCATGCGCAGATCGAACACCTGCTCGGCGATTTCACCTCGCTGCTGCTGCTCGCCTGGCAGCCGGCCGGCAACTGGCTGGACAGCGCACAGGGCCTGCAGCGCCAGTTGTGGCAGGACCTGGCGCATCGCGAGGTCTCCGCACTGCAACTGATGCGCGAACTGGCGCAGCGACAGGGCCGGGCCGCCGTCGCCATGCCGGTGGTATTCACCAGCGCGCTCGGCTTCGACCATGGCCGTTTTCTCGCCCATGCGTCGTGGCTGACGCCGCGCCGGGGCATTTCGCAGACGCCACAGGTCTGGCTGGATCACCAGGTCTATGAATCCGAAGGCGAGCTCCGCTTCAACTGGGATGCGGTGGAGGCGCTGTTCGAGCCGGCACAGTTGCGCACCATGTTCCAGCAATACGGCGCCCTGCTGCGCCGGCTGGCAGTCGACGACGACGCCTGGCAGCTGGCGCTGGACACGCTGCTGCCGCGCGCAACGCCGCTGCGGCCGGCCGGCCCGGCCCCTGTGGCAGTGGTCGACCGGCCGCCGGCCGCCCCGTCGGTCGACGACGCGGCACGCGTGGCCCAGCTGTGCGCCCATTTCCGGCAGGTGGTCGGCCAGCCGATCTTGCCACGGCAGAATTTCTTCGATGCCGGTGCGACCTCGCTGAAGCTGGTGCAACTGCATGTCCGGCTGCAACAGGCCGGCCATGGCCAGTTGCAGGTCACCGACCTGTTCGCCCATCCGTCCCCGCAAGCGCTGGCGGCCCGTCTCGGCGGCCAGCCACCATCCACCGGCACGGAACCGCAGCGGCGCTTGCCGCGCCGCCAGCGCCGGCAGGAGCCCCCCCGATGACACGCTATCTTCCCTACTGGTGCTACTACCTGCACCAGGGCATGGTCACCGCCCTGGTCCTGCAGGGCGTGGTCGGCTATTTCCGCCATGCCGGCCTGGATCTGGCCCAGCTCAGCTGGCTGTCGCTGACCCTGCTGCCGTGGGTCGGCAAATTCCTGTGGGCGCCATGGTGCGAACGCCACGCGCTGTCGCTGCTCGGCAACCGCTATCAGGGCAGTCTGGTCCTGCTGCAGCTGGGCATGGCCGCGCTGCTGGCGACCATCGGCCTGCTGCCGCCGGACCACTCGGTGGTCACGATCGTGCTGGCGCTGACGCTGCTGACCCTGCTGTCGGCCAGCCATGGCATCTACGCCAACGGCATCACCATCTGCACCACCGATGACCGCAGCCGGCCGTTCGCCAATGCCGCCCAGGTTGGCGGCAGCTATCTGGGCATCCCGTTCGGTGCCTTTGCCTTTCTGGCCATCACCCAGCACGCCGGCTGGCAGCGTGGTTTCTTCGCCATGGCAGCGCTGTCGCTGCTGCTGCTGGTGCCGCCCCTGCTGCTGCGGCGCCCGACCCGGCCGATGGCCGGCCAGCGACCGGCCAGGCTCGACCTGCACAGCCTGCGCGCATTGTGGCCGGCACTGGCGCTGACGGCGATCTACTACCTGGCGATGCGCGGCCTGCTGGGCCTGCAGACCGTGCTGCTGGTCGACCAGGGACTGAGCCTGACCGAGCTGGGCGAAGCCATCACCCTGTACAGCACGCTGGCCAGTGGCCTTGGCATCCTGCTCGGCGGGCTGCTGGCCCGGCGCATTGGCGCCTGGCGCAGTCTGCTGCCGGTGATGGTGCTGCATGCCGCGCTGGCCACCCTGCTCGCCCTCGGCTATCCGCACTTCAGGCCATCGGCCTGGCTGCTGCTGTTCGGGCTGGTCAATGTCGCCGCCGCCATCGGTTTCGTCACCCTGTACAACGCGCTGATGGGACTGGTGCGTCCGCACCAGCCCGCGTCGGACTACGCCCTGTTCCAGTCCACCGACATGGCCGTCGCCATGCTTGCCTCGATGGCCTCGCTGCGTCTGGCCCACGACACCGGCTATCGCCCGGTTCTGGCCCTGCTCGCCGCGCTGGCCCTTCTCAGCCTGTGGCCGGCCAGCCGGCTGTGCCGCCGGCTTCGCCGCACCACTTCCGCCACTCCTCCCCTTCAGGATGCCCAACATGGCTAACGCCCTTTCCGTCCCCTGCCCGGCCCCTGATATCGAGACCCTGCTGGAGCAGTACTACCCGGACAGCGAACCGGTTGCCGTCATCGGCCTCGCCTGCCGCTTCCCGGAGGCGGCCGACAGCGAGGCTTTCTGGCAGAACCTGCTCGACGGGCGCGAGTGCAGCCGCCGCTTTTCGCGCCAGGCGCTGCTCGACGCCGGGCTGGATGCCGCCACCGTCGACTCGCCGGATTTCGTCAATGTCGGCACCGTGCTCGACGAGGCCGATGCCTTCGATGCCGCGCTGTTCTCGTACTCGCGGCAGGAGGCCGAGTCGATGGACCCGCAGCAGCGGCTGTTCCTGCAAACCGCCTGGCATGCACTGGAACACGCCGGCTACGCACCACGGGACGTGCCACACAAGACCGGCGTGTTCGGCTCGGCACGGGTCAGTACCTATCCGGGCCGCGAACCGCTGCGCATTGCCGAGGTGGCACAGGTCAGGGGGCTGCAGTCGCTGATGGGCAACGACAAGGATTACCTCGCCACCCGCGTCGCCTACAAGCTGAATCTCGGCGGCCCGGCGCTGTCGGTGCAGACCGCCTGCTCCAGCTCGCTGGTCGCCGTACATCTGGCCTGCGAAAGCCTGCGCGCCGGCGAATGCGACATGGCCATCGCCGGCGGCGTGGCACTCTCCTTTCCGCAGCAGGCCGGTTATCTCCACCAGCCGGGCATGATTTTCTCGCCGGACGGTCACTGCCGGCCGTTCGATGCCGGGGCACAGGGCACCTTCCCCGGCAATGGCGTCGGTGTGGTGACCCTGCGCCGGCTGGGCGACGCGCTGCGCGACGGCGATCCGGTCATGGCCGTGCTGCGCGGCAGCGCAGTCAACAACGACGGCAATCGCAAGGTCGGCTATACCGCGCCGTCGGTGGCCGGCCAGCGCGAGGTGATCCGCGAAGCCCTGATGCTCGCCCGGGTCGACTGCACGCAGATCGGTCTGATCGAGGCGCACGGCACCGCAACCCCGCTCGGCGATCCGGTCGAACTGGAAGCGCTGCGCGGTGCCTTTGCCGGTCGCCATGGCGGCCCGCGCTGCGCGCTGGGCTCGGTCAAGGGCAACCTCGGCCACCTGGACACGGCGGCCGGCATTGCCAGCCTGATCAAGGTGGTACTGGCGGTGGAACGCGGGATGATTCCGCCCAGCCTGCATTTCCGCCAGGCCAACCCGGCACTGGCCCTGGAAACCAGTCCGTTCCATGTGCCATCCGCCGCCACGCCATGGACCGGTGCCGAACGTCTGGCCGGCGTGTCCTCGTTCGGCATCGGCGGCACCAACTGCCACATGATCGTGGCCGCCCTCCCCGAGGCACTGCGCGCCAACGCTGCGTGTGACGACACACCCAGCGGCCAGGGCACGCTGCTGCTGAGTGCGGCCAGCGACGGCGCCCTGCGACGACTGGCTGCCGCTTATGCCGCAGCCATGCGCCACACCCCGCCCGGCGACCTGGCACATACCGCGCTGCACGGGCGACAACTGGACCTGGCTTTCCGGCTGGCCGTGCCGCTGGGCGAGGAAACCGCTGCCGCGCTGGATGCCCATGCCGCCGGCGAGAGCGACATCCTGCTGCAGACCGGTCACGACGTCGCCGGCAGGCAGCTCTGGCTGTTCACCGGCCAGGGATCGCACTGGCCCGGCATGGGCAGGGCCATGGCCGAGGGCTCGCCTGCTTTTGCCGCCTGCCTCGAGCGCTGCCTTGCCGCCTGCGACGTGCCACTCGATCCGCCCTTGCGCGAAGTCATGTCCGGCCAGCACGGTGCCCTGCTGGAACGCATGGACTACGCCCAGCCGGCCATCGTCGCCTTCGGGCTGGCCATGGCCGCCCACTGGCAGGCGCTGGGTCTCGAACCGGACATGGTGCTCGGTCACTCGGTGGGCGAATATGCGGCGGCGGTAGTCGCCGGTCACTACAGCATCGAGCAGATCATGCCGCTGGTGCAGCGCCGCGGCGCCCTGATGCAGCAATGTGCCGGCGGGGCCATGCTGGCCGTGTTCGCCGACGAGGCGACACTGCTGCCGCTGGCCGGGGAACTGGGGCTGGATCTGGCCGTGTGCAATGGCCCGCGCCATCTGGTGCTCTCCGGTCTGCGCGATGCCATCGACGCGCTGGCCGCCGTCCTCGACGCGCGGGAGATCCGCCATCAGCGGCTGAGCGTGGCCGGCGCGGCCCACTCGGCCCTGCTCGACTCGATCCTGGACGCCTACCAGCATGCGACCGCCCCGCTCCACGCCGCACCCGGCCGACTGCCGCTGATCTCCACCCTGCTCGGCACGGTGGTGGATGCCGACCGGCTGAATGAAGCGGATTACTGGCGCCGGCATCTGCGCGAGCCGGTGCGCCATGACCAGGCAGTGCGCTACGCACTGGACCACGGTGTCAGCGTGTGCCTGGAACTCGGGCCCGATGCATCGCTGACCGGCATTGGCCGGCGCGAAGCAGCGGATCGCGCCCACTGGATCGCCAGCGCACGGCGGCAGCAACCGGCACCGGCCCTGAGCGGCCTGGCGCTGCGGCAGCTGTATGCCGCCGGGGTCGGTCTGCCATGGCAGACCCTGCTGGCCACGAAAGGCCGCAAGGTGCATGCCCCCTGCTATCCGTTCGACCGCACGCGCTACTGGCGCGAAGCCGAACCGGCGGAAACCGGACCCGGCACGGCCGCCGACGCGGCCCTCGCCGCCGGCCGCCGCGTCGCCACTCACGCCGCCGCCAGCCTGGATCTGCCACGGCTGCAGGCGCTGTATGACGGCGTGACCCTGCTGCATGCCATCTACGTCGATACCCTGGTGCAGCGCTGCGTCGGCGACGCCTTTGCGCACGGGGTGTCCGCCACCGGCATCCTGCGCAGCGGACGGCTGCTGCCCCGCCACCGGCAGTTGCTGGTCCGCCTGCTCGATGCCTGCGTCGAGGATGGCTATTACCGCCGTGACGGCGAGTGCTACCTGCCGGCGCAACCGGTTCCCCACGCCCGGCGTGACACGCTGCTGCTGGAACTGCGCAGCTACTGCGAAGGACTGGATGTCATTGCCGACACCCTGGCCCGGGCGGGCGACAGCCTGTACGCGATGATGAGTGGTCAGCTCGAACCGGTGGCGGTGATTTTCCCCGACGGCGCATCGAGCGGCGTCGAGGTGCTGTATCAGGAATTCAGCTTCGGCCGCTACTTCAACCAGATTGCCGCTGGCGTGGTGACCGGCCTGATGCGGGAACGGCAGGCCGACCGCCGGCCGCCGCAGCCGTTCCGGATACTGGAGGTCGGCGGCGGCACCGGTGGCACCACGGCCTGGCTGTTGCCGGAACTGGCCGGGCAGCCTGCACTGCATTATGACTTTACCGATATCTCGCCGATCTTCCTGCGCCGCGCCGGGCAGAAATTCAGCGACCACGCCTTTATCGACTATCGCCGCTTCGATCTGCAGCAGGACGCCGGCGCCCAGGGCTTCGCTGCCGGCAACTACGATCTGATCATCGCCGCCAATGTCATCCACGCCACCCAGCACGTCGGCCGCGCCCTGGCGAACCTGCGCCCGCTGCTGAAAGCCGGCGGCCGCCTGCTGATGCGCGAAATCACCCGGCCGATGCGGCTGTTCGATTTCGTGTTCGGCCCGCTGGTCCTGCCACTGCATGACCAGGATGCCCGCGGGGGCGGCCTGTTCCTGTCCACGGCACACTGGGCGGCACAGTGCCGCGCGGCCGGCTTTGCCCGGACCGACTGGCTGCCGGATGACGGCAGCCCGACCGCGCAGATCAGCGAACACATCCTGCTGGCCCGTGTCGCCGGCGGCATGTCTGCCAGACTGGCCGCGCCGGGCGACAGCGACCCGGATGCGCGGCTCGGCCAGGCACTGACCCGCGACGGCTGCTATCTGGCGGACTGGTCCGACTGCGCCGGCCAGCATGATGCCTGGCAGGAACGGCTGCGCCAGGTCAGCGATGTGCTGTCACACCGCCATGGCGATGGCCGGCCCGGCGTGGCGGCGGACATGCCGGCCAGCGCGCCGGACTGGCTGTCGCAGGTACGGCTGCACTGGCAGGGGGCAGCCTTTGGCCAGGCCCGGCTTGAAATCGAGGGCTGCGACGCGGCCGGATGCTGGCGTTCCCTGACCGGTACCGCGCCACAGCCCGGGCTGCCGGGCCCGCAACCGGCACCGGACACGCATTACGACTGGCAGTGGGCCCCGTCCGGGCTGGCCGCGGTCCCCGATCACGGCGACTTTTCGCTGCCAGACGCCTGCGCGGCGATGACTGACGCGCTGCAACAGGCCGGGTTCACCTTTTCGTCGCAGGCGGCGCGAATCCTGCTGCCGCTGGACCCGGCATCGCCGTCAACGCGGGACATGACCGGTCCGTTGCTGGAAGCGCTGGCCGATCCGGCGCGCCGTCCGCTGTTCGTGATCACCCGGGCTGCCTGGGCACTCCGCGATGGCGACCGGGTCCAGCCGGCACACCGTGCGGCATGGGGCCTGCTGCGCGTGGCGGCGATCGAGCAGCCCGGACGGCAGATCGTGGCAATCGACCTTGCCCTCGACGCAGACTGGGCGGCGCTGCCGGCCGCCGTGGGCGCGGCAGCCGGCTCATGCTGGATCGCCATGCGCGACGGGCAGGCACTGCAGCCCCGCCTGGCGCTGCAGACACATATGGCGCCGGCCCTGCCGGCCGGCAGCCTGTGCAGCGAGGGCTGGCATCTGGTCACGGGCGCCTTCGGCGGGCTGGGCCGGATCAGCGTCGAATGGCTGGCACGGCAGGGCGCAACGCGCATTGCCCTGCTGGCGCCACACGCTGCCTCTGACTGGCCCGATTTCCGCCATGCCGTCAGCAGCCACCATGCCTGCCAATTGCGCTGGTTGCGCTGCGATGTGGCGGACCCGATGCAACTGGCCGCCGCACTGCACGAGCTGCAGGCCGATGGCGGCATCGACGGGGTCATTCACGCCGCCGGCCGGCTCGACGATGTGCCGCTGGCCCTGCTCACCCCCGAACGACTGGCACCGGTACTGGCACTCAAAGCGGAAGCCGCACACCAGTTGCACGACTGGCTGCTTGCGCATCAGGGACGCTATCTGCTGCTCTATTCCTCCGCTGCCGCCGCGCTGGGCGCGGCGGGCCAGGGCGCGCATGCCCTGGCCAGCGCCTATCTGGACGGACTGGCGCAGTCCGCTCCTGCCGGCAGTGCCCTGACCGTCATTTCCATGGCCTGGGGCGCCTGGGCCGACGTGGGTCATGCCGCCGATGCCGCCCTGCTGGACCGGCTCGCCACCGACGGCATGGGCGCCCTCGGTACGGCCGAGGGCCTGTGGCACCTGGAACAGGCGGTAATGCGCGGAGCGCCCTACCGGCTGGCGATGCGGGTCGTGCCGCAACGACTCGATCCGGTCCGGCGTGAATGGCTGGGCATCGCCACGACGGCCGCATCCCGGCCTCTGCCCCCGGCCAGCGCATCGGCCAGCCTCCCCCCGCCAGCCGGCTGCGATCCGCATGACGCCGATGCCCTGATCCGCTGGCTCGGCGCCCATGTTGCAGCCCAGCTGCGTCTCGATGATCCGGCGCAGCTGACGCCGCAACGCGATCTGCTGCAACTGGGTCTCGACTCGCTGCTGTTCCTTGAGCTGGGCAGCGCAGTCCAGCGCCAGTTCGGCATCCGCCTCGATGCCGGCAGCGCCTATCGCGAACTGACGCTGGCCGGGCTGGCGCGCCTGATCGCTGCCTCGGCCCCGCAGGCAGACCTGGCCGCGACCGCCCCGCTGGTTCACGATGCGGCCCGTCGCTTCGATCCCTTCCCGCTGACCCCGATCCAGCATGCGTACTGGCTGGGGCGCACCGACCTGATCGACTATGGCGGGGTGGCCTGCCATGTGGTGTTCGAGTGGGACCTGCAGCACGAGCGCTTCGAACTGCCGCGCTTCGAGCGCGCCTGGAACAGCCTGATACAGCGCCATGACATGCTGCGCATGGTGATCGACGCCGATGGCCGCCAGCGCATCCTGCCCCGGGTGCCGGACTATCGGCCGCAACGCCACGATCTGCGCGCGCTGACCCCGGCACAGCAGGAAACGGCACTGGCCGAAACCCGGGACGCACTGTCCAGCCGCGTGCTGCCGGCCGACCGCTGGCCGCTGTTCGAGCTGGTCATCAGCGAGATCGACGACCGCCGCTACCGCCTGCACATGAACCTGGACCTGCTGCTGTTCGACGTGCAGAGCTTCAAGGTCATGATGGACGATCTGGCCCATGCCTATCGTGGCGACATCCTGCCGCCGCTCGAACTGGGTTTCCGCGACTACGTGCTGGCGGAGCAGGCACGACGCGGGCAACCGGCCTGGCGCGCTTCATGGCGCTACTGGCAGGACCTGCTGCCACAGCTGCCGCCGGCGCCGCGGCTGCCGGCATGCAGGGTGCGCAGCGGCATGCCGCCGACCTTTACCCCTTGCCAGGCCCGCCTGCCGCAGGCGGACTGGCAGCGGCTGAAAACAGAGTGGCAGGCCTGGGGTGTCACGCCGTCGGCCGCGCTGCTGACCCTGTTCGCCCATACGCTGGAGCGCTGGAGCCGGCACCCGCGCTTTACCCTCAATCTGACCTTCTTCAACCGCCGCCCGGACCACCCGCAGGTTCCCGGCCTTATCGGCGATTTCACCTCGGTGCTGCTGATCGACTTCGATCTGGCCCATGCGTCTCCGCTGCAGGACAGCATCCGCCAGACGCAGCAGCGCTTGTGGCAGCACCTGGCGCACAGCCAGGTCAATGGTGTGGAACTGATGCGCGAGCTGGGCCGGGGCCGGGCGCAAAACCGGCAGCCACTGATGCCGGTCGTGTTCACCAGCATGCTCGGCATGTCGCTGGACGGTCAGAGCATCGACCAGGCCATGACCGGCCTGCTCGGCGATCCGGTCCACGTCTTTACCCAGACGCCGCAGGTCTGGCTCGATCACCAGGTCATGGAGATCAACGGCGAACTGGTTTTCAGCTGGTACTGCATGGATGACGTTCTGGCAGACGGCACGGCCGCGGCCATGTTCGACGACTATTGCGCCCTGCTGCGCGGTCTGGTCGCCGAGCCGGCACGCATGACCCGGGCAGGACTCGTGCGCCAGCACGAGGATGGCAGTCTGGATGACTTCCCCCGCCAGCGCTGGCCGCTGAGCGAACGGGATGCCGACAGCCCCGACCTGCGCACGCTGGAAGACCTGCTGTGCCGCTGCCCCGGCATTGCCCGGGCAGCGGCCAGACCCGCTGCCGACGGCCGCGCCATCATGCTGGATCTGGTCGCGGACGACAGCGTACCGCTCATCACCCCGGCCTTCTCGCCCCTGACGCCGCTACTGCTGCCAACGCTGGACCCGGCACAGTCGGCAGAAGTGGATGCCACCTGGACCTGGCTGGAAGCCCGCGCCCGCACCGGC
This sequence comes from Microvirgula aerodenitrificans DSM 15089, assembly GCF_000620105.1. Taxonomy (NCBI): domain Bacteria; kingdom Pseudomonadati; phylum Pseudomonadota; class Betaproteobacteria; order Neisseriales; family Aquaspirillaceae; genus Microvirgula; species Microvirgula aerodenitrificans. The sequence goes on from NZ_JHVK01000011.1 coordinate 75,038, forward strand.
ATCACCGGCACACTGCACCGTCACGGCCTGTTCAGCCAGGCCGGCCAGGCCCATGACGTGGCGGAAGTCCACGCCCGCCTGCAGGCACTGCCGCAATATGGCCGGCTGCTGCGGCAGTGGCTGGCCATGCTGTGCGCGCACGGTGACCTGCGGCGCGAGGGCGACACTTTCATCTGCCTGCGCCCGCTGCAGCCGCAGTCCGGGGTCGCCCCGCTGCCGCAGGCCGGCTGGAGTCGCACACTGGGCCGCTATCTGGAAACCTGCATCGCCCGGCACGATGCGCTGCTCACGGGCACACAGTCGCCGCTGGCCCTGCTGTTCGACGATGACGACGAGATCGCACGCTGCCTGTACAGCGACAATCCGGTCAGCGACTGCCTGAACCGGAGCGCGGCGCAACTCGCGGCGGCACTGGCCGGCGAACGCGACGATCTGCGGGTGCTGGAAGTCGGCGCCGGCACGGCGGCGACCACCCGTCACCTGCTGCCGGCGCTGGCCGGCCGCCTGCACAGCTATCGCTTCACCGATGTCTCGACCCTGTTTCTGGACAGTGCCAGACAGGCCTTTGCCGACCGGCCCGAAGTCGGCTACGCGCTGTTCGACATCAACCGGCCGGTCGATTTCGACGCCCATGCCGACGACGGCTATGACCTGATCGTCGCCGTCAACGTCCTGCACGATGCCAGCCATGTCGTGCATTCGCTGCGTCGCCTCGGACGCCTGCTGAAACCCGGTGGCTGGCTGCTGCTGATCGAGGCAACCGAACGCGACAGCGTGCTGCAGATGGCCAGCATCGGTTTTATCGAAAGTCTCAACGGCTACCAGGATTTCCGCGTCGACGACGACAAGCCGATGCTCGACCTGCCGCAGTGGCGCGATGCCCTGACCGAGGCCGGCTTTGCCCTGAAACTGAACTGGCCCGAGCAGGAACGCTCGCCGATGCGCCAGCATCTGGTGCTGGCCCGGGCCGAACACGTCGCCCGGCTGGACACGCGCCAGGTCGAGCGCTGGCTGCGCGCTCAGCCCGGCATCAGCCTGCCCGCACTGCAACTGCGCCAGTGCGAACAACTGCCGCAGGGCGAAGCGACGGAGGTGGCCGCCTCCGGGCAGGGCCGGGCCACGGCCGTGGCGCAGCCGGCACTGGAGGCGCAGGTTATCGCGGCCTGGCAAAGCCTGCTGTCGCAGGACATCTGCCGCGACAGCGATTTCTTCCTGTGCGGCGGTGACAGCCTGATCGCCACCCGCATGGTCGCGCGACTCCATCGCGACGGGGTGCACGGCGCCAGCCTGCAAAACCTGTTTGCACATCCGCTGCTGGCCGACTTCTGCGCCACGCTGCAGCCACTGCCGGCCAGCGGCAGTGGCGACATGCCGTTGCTGCTGGCATCGGGACGCCATGCCGGGTCGCTGTTCATGTTTCATGCCTCGGACGGCGAAGTCGGCGCCTACCTGCCACTGGCCAGGCGGCTGGACCGGCAGGTGTTCGGCCTGCAGGCGGCAGACGCGCCGCGCACGGACACGCTGACGGCACTGGCCGCACACCATGTCGCCGCGATACGCCGCCAGCAGGCGCACGGCCCGTATGCGCTGCTCGGCTGGTCCTACGGCACCTTCGTGGCCGCCGAGGCAGCGCGCCTGCTGCACGAACAGGGAGAAACGGTATCGCTGGTCCTGCTCGACCCGGTCTGCCGCGAGGATTTCCGCTGCCCGGATCGCACGGCCCTGCTGCGCCTGCTGGCGCAGGGGCGCATCGCGGTGTCGCTGCCCGATGACCTGGCGCAGCGGGACCCCGGACAGCAGCTCGCCTGCTTCCTGCACAACGCCACGGCGGCCGGCCTGCTGCCCGCCGCACCGGACCCGGCGCAGACGCACGAGTGGCTGCAGCGCATCGAATACCTGCTGGCGCTGCTGGTCTGCCACCCGCGGCCGGCGCCGCTGCCGATCCCGTGCCTGTGGCTGAGCGCGGCCGACCGCCCGACCGCGTGGCAACCCGCCGGGCACGACTGGCAGGACTGGGCGGCCGGGGCCGAGCGGCACACGCTGGACGGCGATCACTGGCAACTGGTGATGGACGACCGGCTGGCACAACAGGTCGCCACGCTGTTCGGGCAGTGGCGGCAGCACCACGAAATCAGGGAGACCGCATGAGCACCCCGACCACCCGGAACCGGCGGGTACTCGTTGCCGGCGCCAAGTTCGGCGAACTGTACCTGAATGCCTTTATCGAGCCGCAGCCCGGGCTGGAGCTGGCCGGACTGCTGGCCACCGGCAGCGCCCGGGCCCGGCAACTGGCGCACGCTTTCGGCATTCCGCTGTATACCGCGCCGGAACAGGTACCGGACGATATCGACATGGTCTGCGTGGTGGTGCGATCCACCGTGGCCGGCGGTGCCGGCAGCGCCCTGGCCAGAACCTTCCTGCAACGCGGCATGCATGTGCTGCAGGAGCATCCGCTGCACCCGGACGACATCGCCCCGCTGCAGGCGCTGGCAGCACAGCGCCGCCTTGTCTACTGGGTCAACAGTTTCTATCCGCACACCCCGGCCGGCCGCTGCTGGATCGACCGTGCGCAGCGCGTGCGCCGGCTGCTCGACGGCGAAGCCCCCCGCTTCGCGCATCTCGTCACCAGCCGGCAGCTGCTGTATTCATCGCTGGACCTGCTGCTGCTGGCGAGCGGCACCGACACCGCCACGGTCGAGCGCCTGCCTGACGGCGACGACCCGGCCTTCCATACCCTGCGCCTGCGCCTGGCCGACAGCACGGCCACCCTGAGGCTGCAATCCTATCTGGACCCCGATGATCCCGACCTGCACAGCCTGGTCATGCATCAGCTCACGCTGGGCTGGCCGGCCGGCTACCTGTCGCTGGAAGCCAGCCACGGGCCGGTGCTGTGGACCCCGGCGCTGCACGATCCGCAACATCGCGAGGCCAGCCACAGTCTCTATCACGCCGCCGCCGGCCCGGGCGGCGCCCATCTTGCCCGCCCGTCCACCCTGATCCTGCATCCGGCGCCGGCAGACTGGCGCCAGGCGTTCGAAATCGATGGTCCGGCCGGTGTCGGTACCCTGCTGCAGGCACTGCGCCGGCATCTTGACGGCGAGGCACTGCCGGCCGGCCTCGATGCCGCCCATCAACTGGCGCTGGCCCGCCTGTGGCGCCAGACCCTGCGCTGCGCCGGCCCGGCCCGCGAATGCAGCCTGCCGGCGCCACGGGTGATCGATGACCAGGCCCTGCTTGCCCCGCCCGGTGAAGGCGCCATGGCATGACGGCACCTTCTGCCCTGCTGCGCCCGCTGGTCACCGCCTGCGAGCCTGCTGCCCTGCATCTGCTGATGTGCCCGTTTGCCGGCGCCAGCCGCGGCGCCTTTCGCGACTGGCACCCGCTCGACGATCTGGGGCTGGACGTCACGCTGGTCACCTATCCGGGGCGTGACCACCGCATGGGCGAGCCCTGCGCGGAGCATATCGACCAGCTGGCCGATCAGCTCGCCGACGCCATCCGCGCCCTGCCAGACCCACGGCCGCTGCTGCTGGCCGGACACAGCATGGGCGCCCAGGTCGCTTTCGAGACCTGCGCCCGGCTGGAGCAGAACGGTACGCCGCCGGCCGGCCTGGTGTTGTCAGGCTGCCACGCCCCGCATCTCGGGGGCAGGCGGCAACTCAGCCACCTCGGCGATCAGGCGTTTGTCGAACAGCTGGTCGAAATGGGTGGCTGCGGCGCGGAACTGCTCTCCACCCCGGCACTGCGTGCCCTGTTCCTGCCCTTGCTGCGCGCCGATTTTCGCGCCACCGAGCGCTATCGCCATGCTCCGGCCCCGCCGTCGCCGGCTGTGCACACCCCGTCGCTGCTGCTGCATGGCAGCCATGACCGCGAAGCCAGCCGCGACGAGGTGCAGGCATGGCAGGCGTGGCTGCGCCATGCCGGGCCACCGGTGACCGTGGCCGGTAACCACTTCCATGTGACGCAGCGACCGCGCGCCTTTCTCGGCCAGGTCATGCATCACTTTGAATCCCTAACCTTTTATCCAGACAGGTGATCCCATGGAAAAAACACGCTACCCGGTTCCAGACGCCCCGCCCCCGCCACTGGGCGAATGCCTGCCGCTCTGGGCCCGCCGCTATGGCGACCATACGGCGTTGGTCGACGGTGAGCAGCGCCTGTCCTTCGCCGGGCTCGACCACCGGGTTGAACGACTGGCGGCCGGCCTGCACCGGCTCGGCCTGCGCCGTGGCGACCGCGCAATGCTGCAACTGCCGAACGGCATCGGCTTCGTGTCGGTCTGCCTGGCCCTGTTCCGCCTTGGCGTCATCCCGGTACTGGCAATGCCGACCCAGCGCTCGCGCGAGATCGAGGCACTGTGCCGCCTCGCCGAGCCGACGGCCTATTTCATTCCCGCAACGGCACACGGCTTCGACTATCGTCCGCTGGCAGCCAGCATCGCGGCCACCCGCCCGGCGCTGCAGGTGATTGTCGATGGCGATCCCGGCCAGGGCCCGTCATCCTTCCGGGCGCTCGACGACGTCGATGGCGAACCGGCGCGCTGGCCGGCCCCGGCGCCCGGCGAGGTGGCCGTGCTGCTGCTGTCCGGCGGCACGACCGGTACGCCGAAACTGATTCCGCGCACCCACGCCGACTATTTCTACAATTTCACCGCCTCGGCAGCGCTGTGCGCGCTGGGCAGCGACAGCGTGTACCTGGCCGTGCTGCCGGCCGCCCACAATTTCACCCTGGCGTGCCCGGGCGTGTTCGGAACGCTGGCCTGCGGCGGCACGGTCGTGCTTTCGGCCACCGCCAGTTGCGATGTGGCCATGCCGCTGATCGCACGCGAGCGGGTCACCCATCTGGCCCTGGTGCCGCCGCTGGCACAGTTGTGGGCACAGGCACGGGAATGGGAAACCAGCGACCTGTCCAGTCTGCGCGTCCTGCAGGTTGGCGGCTCGCGGCTGGCGCCGGCGCTGGCGCGGCAGCTGTCCGGCCTGTCCGGCGCGTGCCTGCAGCAGGTGTTCGGCATGGCGGAAGGCCTGCTGTGCTTCACCCGGCTGGATGATCCGCTGAATACCATTCTCCATACCCAGGGGCGCCCGCTGTCATCCCGGGACAGGCTGCGCATCGTCGACGAGCAGGGCCGCGAGGTCAACGAGGGCATGGCCGGCGAGCTGCAGACGCGGGGGCCGTATACCATCCGGCACTACTACCGCGCGCCGGAGCAGGATGCACTCAGTTTTACCGCCGATGGCTTCTACCGCACCGGCGATCTGGTGCGCCGGGATGGCGATGGCAACCTGATCGTCGAAGGCCGGCTGAAGGAACAGATCCAGCGCAGCGGCGAAAAAATCGCCATCGCCGACATCGAGTCCCAGTTGTGCGCACTGCCCGGCGTGCAGGCGGCGATCGTGGTCGCGGTTCCCGACCCGCTGCTTGGCGAGCGGATCTGCGCCTTCGTGCAGCCTGCGGGGGAACGGATACCCGACGGTCTGGCGCTGAATCAGGCGCTGAGTGCGCGCGGGCTGGGCCGCCTCATGCTGCCGGACCAGATCGAAACCCTCCACGCCTGGCCGCTGACACCGGTCGGCAAGATCGACCGGCGGCGCCTGGTCGCGCTGGCCATGGCCGCAGACCGCGCGCCCCCTCTCCGCCGCTACGCCGAGCAGCAGATCAGGGTGAACAGCGCGCCGCTGGAGCTGGCTGCCCGGCTGGCCGGCAAGCTGCCGACCCGGCACTACACGCTGTACGAGTGTCGCGGCGAGTGGAGTATCGGCATGGATGCGGCACTGAGCCTGGTCGTCGACGCCCGGGGAACGGTGCATCACAGCAACGGCACCTCGCGTGAAGGCAGTCGCCCGTGCGCCGGCATCGCCGAGGCGCTTGCCGACATTCCGTTCACTGACTGGCGGGCCTATGGCCGTGCCACGTTCGAGTTTGCACACCTGGCCTATGGCATTCATGCCACCAGCGACGGCGAGCCGCTGCTGCGCCTGTCCATCCCGCAGAGCGAGATCCGCCTGCGCGACGGGCTGGCCCTGATCCGCAGCCTCGACCCCGCGGCCCTGCCCGGGCTGGCTGCCCTGGTCATGGCCGGGGACATCCCGACCCGGTCCCCCCTGGGCAAGGCGATCGGCGTACTGGAAAACCGCGAGGCCGAAGCCCGCTTCAAACAGCAGGTATCCGCCGCCGTCGGTGAAATGCAGGCCGGTGACTACCAGAAGGTGATCCTGTCGCGCGCAGTCGAAGTGCCGTCATCACTGGATATGGTGTCCAGCTACCTGGCAGGACGCCGCGCCAACACGCCGGCACGCTCGTTCCTGCTGCGCGACGGCGATTTCCAGGCCTATGGTTTCAGCCCGGAAACGGTGGTGGAGGTCGATGCCCGCGGCCAGGTCAGCACCCAGCCGCTGGCCGGCACGCGCGCCCTGGCCGGCGAGACCGGCGAGGACGCACGGCTGCAGGGCGAACTGCTCGGTGATGCCAAGGAGATTGCCGAGCATGCGGTGTCGGTCAAGCTGGCAATGAGCGAGATGTCGGCCTTCTGCGATACCGACTCGCTCGGTGTCAGCGAATTCATGGACGTCTGCCGGCGCGGCAGCGTGCAGCATCTGGCATCGCGGGTGCGTGGCCAGCTTGCCACCGGTTGCCATGCCTGGGATGCGTTCGAGAAACTGTTCCCGGCCGTGACCGCCTCGGGCATTCCCAAGCGCGAGGCACTGGACAGCATTCGCCGCCACGAAGCACAGCCGCGCGGGCTGTACAGCGGCTGCGTGATGATCGTCGACAGCGATGGCGCGCCCGATGCCGCCCTGGTGCTGCGTTCGGTGTACCGCGACGGCAATCGTTGCTGGCTGCAGGCGGGCGCCGGACTGGTGCCGCTGTCCACGCCCGAACGGGAATGGACCGAAACCTGCGAGAAACTGGCCTGCGTGGCGCAGCACCTGCATACGGCCGCCGTCTAGGCAGCACCGCGCGCCCGGCCGGGCGCGCGGAACGCAGCCGTTCGCCGTGGCCAGCGGGCAAACTGGTACAGTGGGCGTTTATCCAGGATCTGAACCATGCCGGACACCTTGCGCATCGGCCTTGCCGAATCTTCCCGGGTCGACAGCATCAGCGCGCTGATCCGGTCACTGGCCAGCCATTTTGTCGCCACACCGGATGACGAGCAGGTCGGTCCGTTCCTGTATTCACTGCATCCGTCCTCGATTGCCGCCCTGATTGCAGACCCGGCTTTCCGCTACTACACCGCCACCCGCGGCGACACCCTGCGCGGCGTGATCGCGCTGCGCGACCGCACTCACGTTCACCACCTGTTCGTGTCCCCCGACGAGCACCGGCGCGGCATCGCCCGTGCCCTGTGGGAGCATGCGCTCGCGGAGGCACGCCGCCCGGGCGAGTACGGCGCCTTCACCGTCAACTCGTCGCTGCATGCGGTGCCGGTCTACGAGCGCTTCGGCTTCTGTGTCAGCGGCCCGGAGACCGAACGCAACGGCGTCCGCTTCGTGCCGATGCGGCGCGACTGAGCCAGGTATTCCGCCTCACCCCGCCTGCAGGGTGTATTGGTTCAGGGTAGCGATCTGGCGGCGCGCCAGTTCGTCCAGCCGTTCCGCACTCCGGGCGGTCTGTTGCGCAGACGAGCTGGACTCTTCCGAGCTGTGTGCGGTGTGCTCGACCTGAACGGCAATATTGTTGCTGGCCATCCCCTGCTCGCGAATCGCGGTGGCAATCTCGCCAACCATGCTGGCTGTGCCCTGTGCGGTGTTGCCGATACGCTGAATGGCGAGATCGGCAGCATCGGCATGCTCGACGCCGGCAGTTGCCAGTTGCATGACCGACTGCATCTGCCCGGTCACCAGCGCGGAATGGCTGCGCATCTTGCCGATGGTACCGGCGATTTCATGGGTCGATTTCGATGTGCGCTCGGCCAGCTTGCGCACCTCGTCGGCCACTACGGCAAAACCGCGCCCCTGCTCGCCGGCCCGGGCCGCCTCGATGGCCGCGTTCAGCGCCAGCAGATTGGTCTGGTCCGCAATATCCTGAATCACCTGCACCACGCTGCCGACCTCGGCGCCATACTCGCCCAGTTCGCGGATGCTGGTACCGGCCACCTCGACCACGCGCGAGATCTCATGGATGTCCCGGATGGTTTGCGAGATCACGGCCGAACCCTGCTCCGCCATGCGCCCGCCCTCGTCGGCCAGCGCCAGCGTTTCCTGCGCCCTCTCGGCAACGTGGTTGACGCTGACGGTCATCTGCTCGACGGTGGCGGCCATATGCGCGGACGCTTCACTTTGCGCTGCCGCCGCCACCGACACCTGTTCGGCGGTCTGCGCCAGCTCATGCGAGGCCACGGCCACATCGGTTGCTTCCGTCAGCATGCTGCCGAGATTGGCCTGCACCCGGGATAGCAGACGATTGAACGCCTGGGCAGTACGACCGATTTCATCCTGACGCAGCACCGCCGCACGACGGGTGAAGTCCAGCGACTGATCGATCTCTTCCATCGCACTTTGCATGCCGTTCAGTCCTTCGCGGATGACATGCACCAGCCGGCTGAACAGCAGCCCCGACAGCACAAAGGCAATGACGATGGTCAGCACTGACCAGCCGACCGCAGCCGCATAGGCAGCATCGTTGCGGCTGGTCACGTTCTCCACCAGTTGCCGGGTATAGGCACTGTGATCGTCCAGCGCCTGATTCAGTTGCCTGGCGGCATTGAAAAACGAACCACTCAGCAGCAGGGCACGGGCGGCGGCGTATTGCCCCGCACGCGACAAGGCCAGGAATTTTTCGCGCTCGTTACGGTAGGTGGTGAAGCTGTCCTGTTCGTGGTCCAGCAGCAGCTGGTCACGCGCATCGACGGCATTACCGTCCCGGTATTTTCCCAGCACCTGCTCGAAATGCCGGTCCGCCTGTTTCAGCCTGACTTCGTAGCCGGCCTTTTCGGCGGGCGCGGCCACCATCAGGTGGCCGTAGGTGGCGAGACGCATGTCGGTCAGCGCGTGCCGGGCTTCGCTCATTGCCGACAGGCTGGGCAGCATCCTGGTATGCACATAATCGAACCGGCCCTGTGCCTGATTCAGCTGCACCAGCCCATATGCGCCAAGCAACAGCATGGCGGTCAGTGCCACGAATACATTCAGCAGCAATCGTTTATTGATTGTCATTACAGTGTCCTGATTGACCGGGCCATGCGGCGGCGAGAGGCACCTGACGGTTTCCCCTGTATTGATCGCAACGCGCGAGTCCGGTGAGTCTTTCAATTCGGGAATACGCTCGGGAATTCCCTGCCGGTCTCAGCCGCCGGCGGAGGGCGACCCGGGAAACGGGTAGCCGGCCTTGATGATGTCCATCAGCTCGGGCATGGCTGGCGCAGTGGTCAGCTTGACCACCGCCGGGAAGAACAGCACCGGTGACGGATAGACATCCACCACATGGCAATTTGGCAGTCGCGCCAGATCGACTTCGGACGCCGGCAGCAAGGCCACGCCCTCCAGTCCGTTGTTCAGCAAGTCCAGCACATAGCCGGTTTCCGACACGTGCAGCACCGTTTTCGGCACCACGCCCAGCGTGCGCAACTGTTCCAGAATGGTGCTGTGCGTGCCGCCACCGCCAATCCTGCGCACCACTACCAGTGGCAGATGGTCAAACTCCGACAGGGCAAAGGTGCTGGTATTCACTTCCGGCATCAGCGCCTTGCTGATCACCACGACGGTCCGCACCGGCGGCAGGCTGACCGCGTCATAGCCTTCCGGACGATACGGGTTCTGTACCAGCGCCACATCGATCCGGTCGTTCTGCAGCATGCTTTCCAGCACACTGGTATCCGACACCGAGATTTCCAGTTCCACGTCGGGATGGCGTTTGTGCAGCGCCAGAATCAGCGGTCTGAAATAGCAATTGAACAGATACGACAAGCCGATGCGCAGGACTTTTTTCTTGCTGGTGCCGATGGCCATCGTTTCACGCTTGATGTCTTCCATGCCACGCAGCACTTCACTGGCGCGCTTGTACAAATGCAGGCCGGCCGCAGTCGGCACCATGCCCCGGCCATTGCGTATCAGCAGCTCGACACCGACTTCTTCTTCCAGTTCCTGCAGGCGCTTGCTCAATGGCGGCTGCGCCATGCTGAGCACGCGGGCCGCCTTGCTGATCGAGCCCTGTTCGACGATGCCACAGAAATAACGCAGTCTTTTCAGGTCCATGAGCATGTTCTCGCAGGCAAGGGAATGGCAGGGAAGCGACTTCAATGCAGGTGCCTGAGTCCGGATGCCCCGGGGTCAGCGACCCCGGGCGGATTGTACGTCAGTCACCCCGGGTGAAAATCAGAAGTTCTTCCACATGCCGAGGGCCAGTGAATGCTGATTTCTGGCCTGGGGCGTCAAGGCCGGACTGCCACCCAGCACATAGGTGCCGTTGCTGTCGTTGCGCAGCGCGGTATACAGCACATAGACCTGCGTGGTCTTGCTCAGCACATGGTTGTAAGCCACGGTGCCCATGGTCGCGCCACTGTTGTCCACTCCCGCGTCGCCGGTCCACGATCCGGCCTTGCCGCCCAGCACGGTGAACACATTGCGACCCAGTGTGTAGCTGGCGGTCAGGCTGGCGTAGTTGCGGTTGCGACGGTCACCGCTGCGGTTGATGTTCTCCATCGTGTCATGCTCGATCAGGCCGGCCAGATAGAGGTCGCCGAAGCTGTAGCCAGCTACCAGCATATTCGCCAGCGCATTGTCGTAAAAACCGGACGATGTTCGCGACATGCTGCGGTTCGCCTGGATGCCGTAGGCGACCGACAGCGGCCCGCTCTTGTAAACAATGTCACCGGAGGTGACTGTGGCACCACCATGGCTGGTGGATTCGGCGCCGCCAGCGCCGCTGGTCAGCGAATGCTGGATGCGCGAGGTGAAGCCGTTGATCTCCGGCGTCTGGTAGCTGATCGAATTGGCGCCACGGATGTCAAAACCGCCGGTGGCGAGATTGCCGCCGTTCAGCCACAACGCTGCATCGTTGGAAATGCCGCTGACGTACTGGAACATGTTGCCGGCAATGCCGTGCAGGTCATCCAGCGGTACCAGGAAACTGCCGAGCTTGAGCGTGCCGAGGGTCTTCGAGCTCAGGCCGACAAAGCTTTCGCGCCCCGCCCACTGATTGGAGCCGCCGCTGCTGCCATCGTCGATGGCGACACCCGACTCAACCTGCCAGATCGCACTCAGCCCGTCACCGAGGTCTTCCGTCCCCTTGAAGCCGACCCGCGAGGCGTTGTTCTGTACCCTGGTGGTCGCCCTGGCGCCACGTGCGCCGCTGACCGTGCTCTCGATATCAGCATGGATGCGGCCATAGATCATCGTGTCGGCCTGCGCCGCTGCGACCAGGCTCATGCCGCAAGCGGCAAGCGCCAGTTGCCATTGTGTTTTTGTCATTATCGATACCCCGGACCCTTGATGCCCGGACCGGGGCCGCAGGCGGGAAACCGCCATCGGCACCGGTCCGGAACGGCTTATTTACCCAGTGCCAGCGGCTTGCTGAGCATGGAGGTGGCACCATCGACAGTGGTCACGGTGGCGGTGAAGTTGGCGACGTGCCGGCCATCGACAACAAAGGAGAAGTTGCCGTTACCGTTGCCGTCGACCGGCGCGGAGACGAAGCCCAGATACTGTTCGGCTTCATCCGAACGGCGATCACTGTTGGCAAACAGTTCGATGCGCGACAAGGTATTGGCCTGGCCGGTGAAGCGGCCGCTGACCCGGACCTCGTCGCCGGCTCGCCTGGCAGACAGCAGTTGCGGTGCAGGCTGATTGTGGTTCGGCATCGGTTCGCAGTTGCCGGTGACACCATCAGCACAGATTTTCTCCAGTTTGGCCGGATCGGACTCGACGCCACCACCACGGTTGCCGCTGAACACGGCGTGCTCCAGCCCCGGTACGCCGAACACGATCGCGCCCTTGTGCTGCGGCAGGCAGGCACCGCCGGCGAAGCAGCGCTTGATATCCTTGCCGTTATTCCACATCGAGTTGCCGGTGATGCGGTTCAGCGCCGGACCGGAAATGCGATTGATGCCCGGCGTGCCGTCTGCATTCGGCGAGCCCTGCGGGCGCACCGATACCGCGACGCGGTTGCCGGTCATGATGTTGCCGTCGACGATATTGCCGGTCCCGCTGAGGGTGACCGCCGACGAAATGCCGGTGAAGGTGTTGGCCGCGATGTAGTTGCGGTTGCCCCAGTTCAACTGCACGCCGTCGGAGTAGCCGGAGAAGTGGTTGCGCACGACAAAGTTGTCGTTGCCCCACAGGATTTCGATCCCCTGCGACGGCTCCTCATTGCTGGCATCGGTGGTGACGCGGTTGTCAGCGATCAGGTTGAACGCTGCGCCACGGGTCATTTCCATCGCATCGCCATTATTGATGAACTCGTTGCGCAGAATCTTGTTGTGCACGGTCGTGGTGGCAGTGGAATTTCCCTTGCCGTCATCACCGGTGATCATGATGCCGGCGCCACCGTGGTTGCCAACGATGCGGTTATCATGGATCACGTTGCCGCTGGCACGATTGATCAGCACACCAATACAAAAGTTGCGGATTTCCACCCCGCTGATATCCACCCCCTGGGTATCGCGCAGCACCAGGCCGGGCGAGGTCGTGGTGCGGACATTGGCGCCGAACTGGCCGGCAACGGCCCCCGGGCACGCATGGGGTCCCTGGCCGATATAGCCGGCACCGTCGATGGCCACATAGGTGCCATTGCGGCTCCAGTCGCTGCCGGCAATCGTCACCGGGCCCTTGACCGGTGGCAGCGGCGACTTGACGGTAATGACATACGGCGCCTTGCCGACCGCATCGATGGCGATCGTGTGATTTCCCGGATTCTGGTTATTCTTTTCGATAGCCCAGCGCAGCGTGCCTTCACTGCCATCATCCTGATAATTATTGACATGCAGAATTTCACCGCCCGTTGCGGTGTGAGCCAGTAACGGCAGACTGATTACTGCCAGTGCCAGTTTATATTTTTCCATGTGATTACCCTTTATATTGCTTGACCATTTGATTTTCCGTGGCAGGGCAAACTATTAATTTTCCCCTGCCACGAACGGCCTTCTGGTGCACATCCTGCCACGTATCCTGTCCGGCCTATTTCGCCGACATATTGTGTTAATCACCCGGCATTTGAATATTGACCCAGATCAAATCAGTAACTTCAATAGCATTACCGTTTCGGTATGGATTGACCAACCAAAATAGTATTTTGATGATATTCACCTCTGGAATATATTTGCCGACGAATAAATCAACCAACCCTTTATCTGAAAGGTGGATCCATGCCTGATTCGTCCAGCCCGAGAAAAAACAGCCCGGTACATGATTTGCGCTCCGCACTTGCATTACTGCAAGGCCTGCCCGGCGAGCTGGTCACCACCGATGTCGAAGTCGACCCCGAAGCCGAGCTGTCGGGTGTCTATCGTCATGTCGGTGCCGGCGGCACCTGCATGCGTCCGACCCGAAAAGGTCCGGCGATGGTGTTCAACAAGATCAAGGGCTTTGACAACTTCCGTGTCGCTATCGGCCTGCTGGCCTCGCGGGAACGCGTTGGCCAACTACTGGATTGCCCGCCGGCGGAGCTGGGACGCCTGCTGATGAAGTCGGTACAGAATCCGATTCCGCCGGTGGTGATCAGCCGCGACAAAGCCGTGTGTCAGGAAGTGGTGCATCTGGCCAGCGATGCCGATTTTGACCTGCGCACACTGCTGCCGGCCCCGACGAACACCGAAGAAGATGCCGGTCCGTACTTCACCATGGGCATGTGCTATGCGTCCGATCCGGAAACCGGCGAGTCGGATGTCACCATCCATCGCCTGTGCATACAGGGTCGCGACGAAATCTCGATGTACTTCGTGCCCGGTCGTCACCTGGACGCGTTCCGCCAGAAGGCCGAGGCCGCCGGCAAGCCGCTGCCGATCTCGATCAGCCTCGGCGTCGATCCTGCCATTGAAATCGGTGCCTGCTTCGAGCCGCCGACGACGCCGCTGGGTTTCGATGAACTGACGGTTGCCGGCGCAATTCGCGGCCGTCCGGTCGAACTGGTCGAATGCCTGACGGTCAATGCCCGCGCCATTGCACATGCCGAAGTGGTGATTGAAGGCGAATTGCTGCCGAACGTGCGCGTTCGCGAGGACCAGAATACCAATACCGGCAAGGCAATGCCGGAATTCCCCGGCTACACCGGCGAAGCCAAGCCGGCAGTGCCGGTGATCAAGGTCAAGTCGGTCACCCACCGTCGCAACCCGATCCTGCAGACCACCATCGGCCCGAGCGAGGAACACGTCAGCATGGCCGGCATCCCGACCGAGGCCAGCATTCTCGGCATGGTCGAAAGCGCCATGCCGGGCAAACTGCTGAATGTCTATGCGCACAGCTCGGGCGGTGGCAAGTACCTGGCCGTGCTGCAGTTCAGGAAAACGGTGGAAAGCGACGAGGGTCGCCAGCGCCAGGCCGCGCTGCTGGCCTTCTCTGCCTTCCCGGAGCTGAAGCACGTGATGCTGGTCGATGAAGATGTCGACCTGTTCGACACCAATGACGTGCTGTGGGCAATGCAGACCCGCTACCAGGGTGATGTCAGCACGATATTCATCCCCGGCGTGCGCTGCCATCCGCTTGATCCGTCGCAGGATCCGGCCTTCAGCCCGAGCATCAGCGCCCACGGCATCTCGTGCAAGACCATCTTCGACTGCACCGTGCCGTTCCATCTCAAGAGCCGCTTCCAGCGTTCGCAGTTCAAGGAAGTCGATGTGACACGCTTCCTGCCCGACTTCAAGTAAGGAGCCGTCATGAGTACACGACGCATCATCATCGGTATCAGCGGAGCGACCGGTTTCCAGTACGGCGTCAAAGCCCTGCAGATGCTCAAATCACTGGACATCGAAGTCCATCTGGTGATTTCCAAAGGCGCGGAAATGACCCGCAGGCTCGAGACGGATTACAGCCGGGAGGATGTCTTGCAGATGGCCGACGTGGTCCATCCGCTGGAGAACCTCGGTGCCTCGATTGCCAGTGGCTCATTCATCACGCTGGGGATGCTGGTTGCGCCGTGTTCCATGCGCACGCTCGGCGCCATCGCTCACAACCTGTCGGACAACCTGCTGACCCGCGCAGCGGATGTGGTGCTGAAGGATCGGCGCCGGCTGGTGCTGATGGCGCGGGAGACGCCGCTCAATCTTGGCCACCTGCGCAATATGCAACTGGTCACGGAAATGGGCGGGATCGTTTTCCCGCCGGTCCCCGCGCTGTACCAGCGTCCGGAGACGCTGGACGACATCATCAGCCACAGCGTCGGGCGTGCCCTCGATCTGTTTGGCCTGGACCTGGATGCGCTGCCGCGCTGGGGCGAGGACATCGCGCCGGCCGGCATCACCGGCCAGCGGCCGGGCCATCACCACGATCCTCTCAAGGTCATTTCGTAAAATAAAGGCACATCATGCTTATCGGACCCTTTGTCAACGGTTCCGCCGTCGTGATCGGCGGCGCCATCGGGGCCTTCCTCGGCACCCGGCTGCCCGAGCGGCTGCGCACCGCACTACCGCAAACCTTCGGCCTGGCCTCGATGGGCCTCGGCGTCGTACTGATCGTCAAGGTCAAATTCCTGCCGGCAGTGATCCTGGCGCTGATCCTCGGTGCCGTGCTCGGCGAGCTCTGCTGCCTGGAGGCCGCCATTGGTCGGGTGGGCGCCGGGGCCCGCAATATCGTCGACAAGTTCTTCCCGCCGCGCGAGGGGCTGAGCCAGGAAGAGTTCGTGCTCAAGTTCGTCGCCATCCTGGTCATGTTCTGCGCCAGCGGCACCGGCATTTTCGGCGCCATGCACGAAGGCATGACCGGTGACGCGTCGATCCTGTATGTGAAGACCATTCTCGACCTGTTCACCGCGGCCATCTTTGCGACGTCGCTCGGCTACTCGGTTGCCACCATTGCCATTCCGCAACTGGTGATCCAGGTTGGCCTGGCATTGGGCGCAGCCATGATCCTGCCCCTGACTACGCCGGACATGATGAACGACTTCTCGTCGGTCGGCGGGATGATCATGCTGGCCACCGGCCTGCGCATCTGCGGTATCAAGGTGTTCCCGGTCGCCAACATGCTGCCGGCGCTGTTTCTGGTCATGCCGTTCTCGCACTACTGGTCTATCCTGTTCTGACCCTGGTCCGCACGCCGGCGGCCAGCATGGCGCCGGTGCGCACGGGCCTCTCTTCTTTTTTCTTCATTTCTTCTTTCGCCAGTCGACCCCCGCCATGCAGCCCCTGCCCGCCCCGATCCGCGATTTCATCATCGGCCACCATGTGCTCAGCCTCGCCACCTGTGGTGACGACGGCCCGTGGGCCGCCAGTTGCTTCTATGCGTTCGACGAGCCGGGCGCCGCGCTGCTGATCCTGAGCAGCAGCGATACCCGGCACGGCAGGCACATGCTCGACCGGCCGCAGGTGGCAGGCACCATCAGCGGCCAGCCGGAGGCGTTGCGCGACATCCGCGGCCTGCAGTTCACCGCCCATGCCACCCTGCTCGACCAGATCGAGCGCAGCGTAGCGCTGCAGCTGTACTGCGAGCGCCACCCGCTGGCCAGACTGCACGCCTCGCAGATCTGGCAACTGGCGCTCGATCAGCTCAAGTTCACCGACAACCGGCGCCTGTTCGGCCACAAGACCCGCTGGGCGCGTCGCGACGACGGCAGCGTCATGGCGTGAAGTACTGCCGGCGCTGGTGCTGTTCCTGGTGCATCGGGAACATGGCCGCGTAGAACTCGGTCCAGCCCCCCATCCGCACCCGCACCAGGTTGTAGCGTTCCGGGTCCTGTGCTGCCGCCTGGCAGGTGGCAAGGTCGGTGCAGGTCAGCGTAATCAGATTGGAGCCGGTCTCGCCGCGCGCGTAGGCCTTGACGAAGCGTTTCAGGTCTTCCAGCGGGAAGTTCTCCGGAATGTTCATGTCCACCGGCGACGCATTGGACAAGCCGTATTCGATTGCGTCGACGCGCCAGCTCTGCAGCGCCTGATAGATATTGCGGAACGCCGGTGCCGGTGGCAGGTCCTGCGGCGACGGTGTCGGCGACAGATCGGACGCGATCGGCATGCCGTTGCGGCGGCCATCGGCCGATGCCCCGCAATCGAGTCCGTCGCCGACATAGCCCTCGAAGGTGCCGATACCCGGCGTCGCCACAAACTCGATCGACCCGAAGCTGGCGGCAATCGTATCGAGTGCCGGTTTCAGCACCGGGTGCGGACCACGCAGCGTGTCGACGCACAGCGTCACCAGCCGGTCCATGAACCATTCACCGAGCGCATCGACCTCGGCGTGGCCGCTGCCCCACTTCGGCAGTTGCAGGGCAATATCGCGCCATTCCCGATAGCGCTTCGCCTGTTCGGCCAGCTCGGCCTGGCCCATCAGCGTGTTCTGGTACGGCCCGATCATCGCGTAGCCCCAGTCGTTGATCAGACAGTCGAGCAGTTCGGGCAGCGAGGTGATTGCACTGGCCGGATCGAACACCAGTTTCTTGATCGCAAACAGCGCGTCGATGGTGTTCGATACGCCGGCACACAACGGCGCAGTCATGTGGAAGCGCGCACCGCCAGCCGCCGCAGGCGCGCGGCCACGTCACATCACCGCCGGTATCCCGCAGCTTCGGCGAGCCGTTCAGCACCTCGCGCCGGACCGGAATGCGACGATCGTGCCAGTGTCCCCACAAGGCGGGCGAGAACGCCGCAACCAGTCCGCCTGCGCCGCTGGCTTGTGCCTCGCGTGCCAGCCGGCGAACCAGCGCCAGTATGGCCAGCCCGGTTTCGCGGTCATGGTTGTGCCGGTGCAGCGTGGCCACCTGGCCGAAGACGGCGGGCACCAGCAGCCCGCGCTGGGCGCCTTTGATGATGTCGGTAAACAAGAGAAATCCTTTGCACGGGCCCCGCGCCCGGGAACGGGCAGGCGCGTGAGTGACGATGACGAATTGCAAATTTAATTAATTAAATTGCATATCATGTCCATGTCACAAACCGTGCAAAGACAAGCTCAGACCACGCTCCCGTTCCGGTCGACGGAGGCTGCCGCCAGCATCACCCGCAACAGCACATTGGCCCCGGCTTCAGCCCAGGCCGGCGTGATGTCTTCGGCCTCGTTGTGGCTCAGCCCGTCGATGCATGGCACGAAGATCATCGCAGTCGGCACGCTGCGCGCCAGATGGCAGGCATCGTGGCCGGCGCCGGACACGATATCCTGACGGGAATAGCCGAGTTCGGTCGCCGCCGTCCTGACCGCCGCCACGCAAGCCGGATCAAACGGCACCGGCGCATAGTGGAAAATTGCCTCCAGCCGGGATTGCAGCCCGGCGGCGGCGGCGATGCGCGCGACCTCGGCACGCAGTGCGGCATCCATTTCCTCCAGTATCGCCTCGTCCGGATGGCGAAACTCGACCGTCAGCCACGCATGGCCGGGGATGACATTGCGCGAGTTGGGGCCGACTTCAACCCGGCCGACGGTGGCGCGCGCCTGCGGCGCACCGGCGTGGCCAAGGCGGTTGACGAACAGCACCAGTTCGGCCAGTCCGACCAGCGCGTCACGGCGCACCTCCATTGGCGTGGTACCGGCATGCGAGTCGACGCCGGTAAACGTAATCTCGTACCAGCGCTGGCCCTGGGCACCGGTCACCACGCCGATGGTGCGGCCGGCGGCTTCGAGGATCGGTCCCTGCTCGATATGCAGCTCGAACGCGGCGTGCAGCGGATGGCCGGGGGCCTCGTCGCCGGCATAGCCGATCCGTGCCAGTTCGTCGCCGAGGCTCAGCCCGTCGGCATCCTGGCGCGACAGCCCGTAATCGAGTGTCGACGCACCGGTAAAGACCGCCGAGCCGATCATGGCCGGCGCAAAGCGCGAGCCTTCTTCATTGGTCCACAACGCCACTTCGAGCGGCCGGTCGGTACGAATGCCGTGATCGTCCAGCGTGCGCAGCACTTCCAGTCCGCCCAGCACGCCGTAGATGCCGTCGAAACGCCCGCCGGTCGGCTGGGTATCACCATGCGAGCCGGTCAGCACGGGCGCCAGCCGATCATCGCGGCCGGCGCGGCGGGCAAACACATTGCCGATCCGGTCGACGCGGATGTCACAGCCGGCGGCGCGCGCCCAGTCGACGAACAGGTCACGGCTTTGCCGGTCCAGGTCGGTCAGCGCCAGCCGGCACACCCCGCCGCGTTCGGTCGCGCCGATGCGCGCCATCCCGGCCAGCGACTGCCACAGTCTGGCGCCGTCGATGCGGACGTGATCGAAGTTGTCGTTGCTCATGCCGGCTCCCCGTCGTCGTGCTTCAGCGCATAGCGGAAGTCACAGCGCGGCTTGCCACTCATGATGGTGCTGCTGCGTTCGAGCTTCACCTGCGGCGCATAGCCGACGATGAATTCGCTGTCGCGGTTACAGGACAGCAGATGGCCGATCTCGGCCAGGCCCATCTGCTGGTACATCTCCGCATAGCGGCAGCGGGTCACGTCGTAGTGATAGCGCTCATGATCGCTGGCCAGGACTTCGACCTGCAGCGCGTCGTCCTTCTCCCACAACCGCTGCAGGGCGACGAAACTCTCGACGCTGGTGCCGTCCGGTTCCTGTGCGGCGAACTCGCGGCCGGCGGCCACGGCGGCCTGGCCGACCGCCTCGCCGATGACCGCCTGCGCCCGCCCGGCACCGAAGTCGCGCTTGAGGATTTCATAGATCGGCTTGATGATTTCCGCCTCGATGCGGCGCCGGGCGAGGATGCCGAGTTCCGGGTCATGACTCATTTGCGCTTCCTTTGACATGGGTGATCAACGGGCGGCCGTTCTGGCACCGCCCACGGTGGACACCGGGACCCAGGCCCCGTTGCGCACCTGGTAGAGGGTAAAGGCCGGGTCGAGCAGATTGCCTTCCCGGTCGAAGGCGATCCGGCCGGTCACGCCGGCGTAGTTCACCTTCTTCAGCGCCGGCAGGTATTTGGCCGGCTCGGTGGAGTTGGCTGCCTGCATTGCCGCGATCAGTGTCCGCGTCGCGTCATAGGCAAACGGTGCATGCAGCTCGATCGGCGTGTGGAAACGGGCGCGGTAGGCGCTCTCGAACGCCTTGCCGCCGGGCATGCGCGCTATCGGCAAACCGGGCTCCAGCGCCGTCACGCCTTCGCCGTCAGGACCGGCGAGCTTGAGGAAGGTCTGACTGACAAAGCCGCCGGCGCCCAGCAGCGTGGCCTGGATACCCAGCTGCTTCATGCGACGGGCGATCGGCGCCGCCTGTGCATCCAGCCCGCCGAAGAACACCAGATCGGCCTTCTTGCCCTTGACCGAGGTCAGCACCGCGCTGAAGTCGGTAGTCTTGTCGTTCACGTACTCGCGCCCGAGCACATGGCCGCCAGCGGCCTGCACCCCCTTGATGAACTGATCGGCCAGTCCGGCGCCAAACGAGGTGCGGTCGTCGATAACCACGATGCGTCCGGCCTTCAGTGCCTGCACCGCATAGCGGCCGGTATGGCTGCCGCCGACGTCATCGTGGCCCATGGCGCGAAAAGCCGTGGCATAGCCCTGTCGGGTGTACTGGTGGCCGGTCGAGGCCGGGGCGATTTCCGGAATGCCGGCGTCGCGATAAATGCGCGATGCCGGGATGCTGGTGCCGGTATTCCAGTGACCAACCACGCCGACCACGCCGGCATCGACCAGCCGCTGGGCAACCGTCACGGCCGTGCGCGGATCGGACTGGTCATCTTCCGGCACCAGGGTGAACGTCACCGCCCGCCCGCCAATCACCGGCCGGGCGCGATTGGCATCGTCAATGGCCAGCCGGGCGCCGTTTTCCAGATCCTTGCCGATCCGGCCGGACGGACCGGTCAGCGGGCCGGCAAAGCCGATCCTGACTTCCTGGCCGGCCGCGTGGGCGGCCGAAGCGATGCCAAGTACCGCCAGCGTGACGGCAGAAAAGGTGCGAAGAAAACGTGTCATGGGAGATCCAGTCGTGATGGGCTACTGCCGTTAATGTTGAAAAATATTAAATAACCACTTCACGAACTGACAAATAATGATTACGAATAAGCTGATTCGATTTATTCAGAAAGCAATTTATCGCTTTTTATCATCAAGATACAAATCATCGCCATTTTTCTGATATTGAGATATTATTCAAATAATGAATTAATTTCACATATCAAAATGGAAACAACTCCCGATTATCAGAACGATCCCCCGCTGCGGGCACTGCGCACCTTCGAGGCCTTTGCCCGGCTCGATACCGTCACTGCCGCTGCTCGCGAACTGGGCATCACCGCCTCGGCGGTCAGTCATCAACTGCGCCTGCTGGAAGAATTCCTGCAGACACCGCTGACCGAGCGTCAGGGCCGCAAGCTGGTACTGACCGAAGCCGGCGGCGAGTACTACCGGGCCATCCGCTCGGCCTTTACCCTGCTGCGCGGGGCGACCGGACAGGTGCTGGACAGCGCCAGCACGCGACAGATCACCCTCAGCGTAATTCCGCTGTTCGGGCTGGGCTGGCTGGTGCCGCGCCTGCCGTCCTTCCTTGCCGCCCACCCGGGGCTGGACCTGAACATTCTCTATGCCCACCACCGCAATTACCTCAGCGACGCGGCCGATCTGTCGGTACGGTTCGGCAGCGGCCAGTGGCGCGGCTATCGCAGCACGCGCCTGCTGCCGGGCGCGGCGGTACCGGTGTGCAGCCGGGAATTTCTCGATCGCCACGGACCACTGTCCGGCCCCGGGGCACTGGCCGGACTGCCACAAGAAGTGCTGGCACGCATCCGCATTCACCTGCAGCTGGCCACCGGGACCGCCCCGCAGGCGGTGATCGAAGAGCCGGACATCACCAGCCACGATCTGGTCATCGTCCGCGCGGCCATGAAATACATGGCGGAAAATATCGCCAGGCCGATCAGCCTGGAAGACATTTCACGCCATATCGGTACCTACGAAAAAAAGCTGTCCAACGCGTTCCGCACCCATACCGGCAAGTCGGTATTCGAGTATCTGCGCGAGGAACGCCTGTGCCGCGCCCGCCAGCTGCTGTCGACCACGCCGCTGAGCATCCATGAAATCGCACTGGAAGTCGGTTTTTCCAGTGCAGCCAATTTTGCCACTTCATTTCGCGACCGGTTCGACACCACGCCGAGCGAATTCCGCAAGAACCCGGACGGCTGATTCATCCCGGCTGATATTTTCGCGCCGACAAATCTTTTGTCATTGCCGGCAAACATTCGGATTACGGTAAACAGATAGCATGGTGCAGCCACAACCGGAATTTATTCCGCTGCTGCGGTCATTCCTCCAGTCGCCCCGGTTTTTGCGATGCCCGCGCGTTGCAGCGCTTCGCGGCATTGCTGACAAGGGAAGGTCATGAAGGTTACGAAGGTCATGGAAAACAACGGCTCGAAGCCCCCGTCGTATTACTACGCCAATCCGAATCTGGTGATTCAGAAGCTGCGTGCCCGCTGTCAGGCCCTCAATGACGAACAGGAGCAGTTGCTCGAACGCATCGACCTGCTCGAACTGACCAACCGGCGGCTCAAGCAGCTGGTGGCCATCGACGAGCTGACCGGCGCCTTCAACCGGCGTCATTTCAACAAGCTGTTCGAGACTTCACTGAGCCTGCACCGGCGCGATGCGCCACTGGCGCTGTGCCTGTTCGATCTCGACAACTTCAAGGCCTACAACGACTTCTATGGCCATCCGGCCGGGGATACCGTGCTGCGCGAAGTGGCCACTGCGATCCGCGGCAAACTGCGCCGCACCAGCGACAGCCTGTCCCGGCTTGGCGGAGAGGAATTCGGCGTGCTGTTCTCGGCCGAATCGGCCGACAAGGCCTGCGCCTTTGTCGCCCAGCTGCAGCAGGTCGTCACCGACCTGGCCATTCCGCACGCCTGCAACCCGCCCGGCATCGTCACCGCCAGCTTTGGCACGGTCTGGTGGAATGCGCATGACGAGCAGCGGCTCGGGGCTGACCAGATCTACGCCACCGTCGACACCCTGCTGTACGACGCCAAGGCCGCCGGCCGCAACCGCTCGGTGATCGACGAGCTCGGGCATGCCTTCAACCGCTGCCATGTCGGCCCGGCTTTCGATGCAGCGCTGGCCCGCCACCACCGGGCCGACCCGCTGGCGTTCTGCGTGGTCGAGATCGACAACTTCAAGGCATTCAGCCATCTGAACGGCCCGGAAACCATCGACAAGGCCCTGCGCGCCATCACCCATGTCGTCCAGGTACGGCTGCGCCGCGCCAGCGACACCATGCTGCAGACCGGATCGGAGCAGTTCAGCATGCTGTTCTCTGCCAGTTCGCCGGCCATGGCCGAGCAGTTTGTCGAGCACATGCGCGCGGCCGTCAGTGCGCTCGGCATCCCTCACCCCGGCCATCCGCTCGGCGTGGTGACCGCCAGTTTCCGCATTGTCTGGCTCGGCGCCGAGGAAATGACCGCCGACCAGATGACGCAGACCGTCAACAGCCTGCTGCACCGGCCACGCAAGTCGGTGCTGAACCAGGTCAGCCTGGAGATGCTGTAGGGTCAGGCCGCCGTCAGATGCCCGCCCGCGTGCGACAGGGGTCGCACGCGGGTTTTTTCGTCTGGACGCACTTCTTCCACAGTTTCTTCATTCTCTGGCGACAGGCGGCTGCTACCCTGCTCACGATCCGGTCATTCCCGTCCGTCCATTTCGCGCAAAGCCCATGAATCCGTCCACGTCCCCGAAATCCGGCGCCCGTCGCCGCTGGTCCCTGCTCCTGATCGCCGCCGTCGTCATCGGTGGTCTCGGCTACGGCATCTACTCGCTGCGCCAGCAGAGCGCGGCCGGCGCCGCGAACGGACCCGGCGGACCCGGCGGCAGAATGCCGCAGCCGCCGGTGCAGGTGGCTACCGCCAGCACGGCCGATGTGCCGGTCTGGCTCGGCGGACTCGGCACCGTGACCGCCGCCAGCACCGTAACGGTCAAGAGCCGGGTCGACGGCCAGTTGATGAAGCTGCACTTCACCGAGGGACAGACGGTCAGGGCCGGCCAGCTGCTGGCCGAAATCGACCCGCGGCCATTCCAGGTCAGCCTGGCGCAGGCCGAAGGCCAGCTGGCCAAGGATCAGGCCGATCTGGACAATGCCCGCGCCGACCTCGCCCGCTACCGCACCCTGCTGGCGCAGGAGTCGATCGCGGCGCAGAAGGTCGACACCCAGGCCTCGCTGGTGCGCCAGTTGCAGGGCACGGTCAAGGCGGATCGCGCCCAGGTGGACTCGGCACGGCTGCAGCTCGATTACAGCCGGGTCACCGCACCGGTCAGCGGCCGGGTCGGCCTCAAGCAGGTCGATGTCGGCAACCAGATTTCGTCCGGCGACACCACCGGCATCGTGGTCATCACCCAGGTCCAGCCGATCCAGGTACTGTTCACCCTGCCGGAAACGCAGCTGCCCTCCATCCTGGCGCCGCTGAACGCCGGCCAGACGCTGACGGTCGAGGCCTGGGACCGGGAGATGAAGCAGCGGCAGGCGGTCGGCAGGCTGCTGACGCTCGACAACCAGATCGACACCAGCACCGGCACCATCAAGCTGAAGGCCGAATTCGCCAACACGGACGGCACGCTGTTCCCGAACCAGTTCGTCAATGCCCGCGTTCGCGCCGGCACGCTGTCGCAGGCGGTAGTGGTACCGGTTGCGGCCGTGCAGACCGGCAAGAAAGGCAGCTACGTGTGGGTGGTCGGGGCGGACAACAAGGTCGCCATGCGCCAGGTATCGACCACGGCCGGCGATGGCACGCGCGTGGTCATCAGCAAGGGCGTCCAGGCCGGCGAGCGGCTGGTGACCGACGGCGTCGACAAGCTGACGGCGGGCGCCCGGGTCGAGATCGTCGATCCCGCCCGTCTCGAACGCAATCGTGCCGCCGCGGCCAGCAAGCCGGCCGCGCAGAAACGCCACAAGGGCCAGCCGCAATGAGCGGCCGCCGCCTGCCCGCTGACGGCCGGAGACCGGCATGAACCCGTCCCGCCCGTTTATCCTGCGCCCGGTCGCGACCACGCTGCTGATGGTGGCACTGCTGCTGGCCGGTCTGGTCGGCTACCGCGCCCTGTCGATCTCCGCGCTGCCGGAAGTCGACTACCCGACCATCCAGGTGGTCACGCTGTATCCGGGCGCCAGCCCCGACGTGACGACGTCGTCGATCACCGCGCCACTGGAGCGGCAGTTCGGCCAGATGTCCGGCCTCAAGCAGATGTCGTCGCAAAGCTCCGGCGGTGCGTCGGTCATCACCCTGCAGTTCAACCTCGACCTCAGCCTCGACGTGGCCGAGCAGGAAGTGCAGGCAGCCATCAATGCCGCCAACAGCCTGCTGCCAGGCGATCTGCCGAATCCGCCGATCTACAGCAAGGTCAACCCGGCCGATCCGCCGGTACTGACCCTGGCCGTCACTTCGCAGACCCTGCCGATGACCCGGGTCCAGGATCTGGTCGACACCCGGGTCGCGCAGAAGCTGTCGCAGGTATCCGGCGTCGGCCTGGTCACCCTGTCCGGCGGCCAGCGGCCGGCGGTGCGGGTCAACCTGAATCCGCGCGCGCTGGCGGCCTACGGCCTCGACAGCGAGGCCGTGCGGACCGCCATTTCCGGCGCCAACGTCAATTCGGCCAAGGGCAGCTTCGACGGCCCGACCCGCGCGACCACGCTGTCGGCCAATGACCAGCTGACATCGCCGGACGACTACCTGAAGCTGATCATCGCCTACAAGAACGGCGCGCCGGTCCGGCTGGCCGATGTCGCCACCATTGCCGAGGGCGCGGAGAACAACAAGCTGTCGGCCTGGGCCGACCATGATCCGGCCATCATCCTCAATGTCCAGCGTCAGCCCGGGGCGAATGTCATCAAGACGGTGGACCGCATCCGCGAGATCCTGCCGACCCTGCAGGCTTCGCTGCCGGGGGCGGTCGAAGTCAGGATCCTGACCGACCGCACCTCGACCATCCGCGCCTCGGTCAGGGACGTGCAGTTCGAGCTGATGCTCGCCGTGGCACTGGTGGTGATGGTGATTTTCCTGTTCCTGCGCAATCTGTCGGCCACGGTGATTCCCAGTGTCGCCGTGCCGCTGTCGCTGGTCGGCACTTTCGGTGTCATGTACCTGGCCGGCTTCTCGATGAACAACCTGACGCTGATGGCACTGACCATCGCCACCGGTTTCGTGGTCGACGACGCCATCGTGGTGATCGAGAACATCACCCGTTATCTGGAAGAAGGCGACACGCCGCTGCAGGCGGCGCTGAAGGGGGCCGGCGAAATCGGCTTCACCATCATTTCACTGACCTTCTCGCTGGTCGCCGTACTGATCCCGCTGCTGTTCATGGGCGATGTGGTCGGCCGGCTGTTCCGCGAATTTGCCGTCACCCTGGCGGTCGCCATCCTGATTTCCGGCGTGATCTCGCTGACGCTGACGCCAATGATGTGCGCCAGGCTGCTGCGCCACGTGCCGCCGGAGCGGCAAAGCCGCTTTTCCCGCGCCAGCGAGCGCTTTTTCGACCGCGTCATTGCCCGCTACGGCCGCTACCTGAACTGGGTGCTCGAACACCAGCGGCTGACGCTGTCGGTGGCGGTCGGCACGCTCGCCCTGACGCTGCTGCTGTTCTGGCTGATCCCGAAGGGCTTTTTCCCGCAGCAGGACAACGGCGTGATCCAGGGCATCACCGAGGCGCCGCAGACGGTGTCGTTCGCGGTCATGGCCGAGCGCCAGCAGCAGGTGGCGGCACGTCTGCTGCAGGACCCGGACGTGGAAAGCCTGTCGTCGTTTATCGGTATCGACGGCAGCAATGCGTCGCTGAACAGCGGCCGCCTGCAGATCAATCTCAAGCCGCTCGACCAGCGCGCCGAGCGGGCGCCCGCCATCATCAACCGGCTGCAGCAGCGGGTAGCCGACATTCCCGGCATCAAGCTGTACATGCAGCCGATCCAGGACCTGACCATCGAGGACAGCATCAGTCGTACCCAGTACCAGTTCACCCTGCAGGCCGGCACCCAGGAAGAACTGGGCAAGTGGATACCGGCCCTGGTCGAGCGGCTGAAAACCGTGCCGGCACTGGCCGACGTGACCAGCGACCTGCAGGACCAGGGGCTGGTGGCCCAGGTCGACATCGACCGCGACGCCGCCAGCCGGCTCGGCATTACCGTCGCCCAGATCGACAACGCACTGTACGACGCCTTCGGCCAGCGGATGGTCTCGACCATCTTCACCCAGGCCAACCAGTATCGGGTAGTGCTCGGCGTCGAGCCACGCCATTCAGCCGGTCCGCAGGCGCTGGAGGGCATCTACCTGACCGGCAGCAACGGCAGCACGGTGCCGCTGACCGCCGTGGCCCGCGTCAGTGAACGCAGCGGTTCGCTGGTGCTGAACCATCTGGCGCAGTTCCCGTCGGCAACGGTGTCGTTCAACCTGGCATCCGGCGTATCGCTCGGCGATGCGGTGCAGGCCATTCGCGCCGCCGAGCGCGGCATCGGCATGCCGGCGGACATCATCACCAGCTTCCAGGGCGCGGCGCTGGCGTTCGAGGCCTCGCTGAACAGCACCCTGTGGCTGATCGTTGCCGCCATCGTGGCGATGTATATCGTGCTCGGCGTGCTGTACGAAAGCTATATCCACCCGATCACCATCCTGTCCACCCTGCCCACCGCCGGCGTCGGCGCACTGCTGTCGCTGATGCTGGCCGGGCAGGATCTCAGCGTGATCGCCATCATCGGCATCATCCTGCTGATCGGCATCGTCAAGAAGAACGCGATCATGATGATCGACTTCGCCCTGGCAGCCGAACGTGAACGCGGGCTGCCGCCGCGCGAGGCCATCTACCAGGCCTGCCTGCTGCGCTTCCGCCCGATCCTGATGACCACCATGGCGGCCCTGCTCAGCGCGCTGCCGATGATGTTCAGCACCGGGATCGGCGCCGAGCTGCGCCGCCCGCTCGGCGTGGCCATGGTTGGCGGGCTGGTGCTCAGCCAGGTACTGACGCTGTTCACCACCCCGGTGATCTATCTGGCCTTCGACCGGCTGGCGCAGCGCCTGCGCCGCCGTGATCCGGACAGCGCAGCATGAGCGGCGGACCGTCCGATCTGTTCATCCACCGCCCGGTCGCGACCTGGCTGCTGACGATCGCCATTCTGTTCGCCGGCGCACTGGGCTTCCTGTTCCTGCCGGTGGCGCCGCTGCCGCAGGTCGACTACCCGACCATCTCGGTCTCGGCGTCGATGTCCGGCGCCAACTCGGAAACCATGGCATCGAGCGTGACCACGCCGCTGGAGCGCGCGCTGGGCCGCATTGCCGGGGTCACGGAAATGACCTCGCGCAGCTCGCTCGGCTCGTCGCGGATCACGCTGCAGTTCGAGCTGGACCGCGATATCGACGGCGCCGCGCGCGATGTGCAGGCAGCCATCAATGCCGCGCGCAGCCTGCTGCCATCCGGCCTGCCGAACAACCCGACCTATCGCAAGGCGAACCCGTCCGACTCGCCGATCCTGATCCTGTCGATGACCTCGGACACGCTGAGCCGCGGCAAGATGTACGACATCGCCTCGACGATTCTGGCCCAGCGCATTCTGCAGATCGAGGGCGTCGGCGACGTCAATGTCGGCGGCAGCTCGCTGCCGGCGGTGCGGGTCGAGGTCAATCCGGATGCGCTGGCCAACCAGAACCTGTCGCTGACCGCGATCGGCAAGACCCTGTCCGCCGCCAACCAGCGCCGGCCGAAGGGCGCACTGGAGAAGGACGACCGCCGCTGGCAGATCGAGGCCAACGACGAGGCGAAAACCGCCGCCGACTACGCGCCGCTGATCATCAGTTACAAGAACGGCGCCGCCGTGCGGCTCAGCGATGTGGCCACGGTCCGGGACGGCGAGCAGGACCGGCGCAATGCCGGCTACGCCAACGGCAAGGAATCGGTGATCCTGATTGTCACCCGCGCGCCGAACGCCAATATCATCGCCACCGTCGACCGCATCAAGGCCGAACTGCCGATGCTGAAACGCCTGCTGCCGGGCGCGGTCGAGCTGAACATCAACCTCGATCGCTCGCCGAGCATCCGCGCGTCGCTGACCGAGGTCGAGCGCTCGCTGATGATCGCCGTCGGCCTGGTGATCCTGGTGGTCTACCTGTTCCTGAAGAACGGCCGCGCGACGCTGGTGCCGTGCGTGGCGGTACCGGTCTCGCTGATCGGCACCTTCGCCGCCATGTACCTGTGCGGCTTCAGCCTGAACAATCTGTCGCTGATGGCGCTGACCATCGCCACCGGCTTCGTGGTCGACGACGCCATCGTGGTGATGGAGAACATCTCGCGCCATGTCGAGGCCGGCATGAAGCCGCTGCAGGCCGCCATGCAGGGCTCGCGCGAGGTCGGCTTCACCGTGCTGTCGATGAGCATTTCGCTGATCGCGGTCTTTATCCCGCTGCTGTTCATGGGCGATATCGTCGGCCGGCTGTTCCGCGAATTCGCCGTCACCCTGTCGGTGTCAATCCTGATCTCGCTGCTGGTATCGCTGACCACCACGCCGATGCTGTGCGCCCGGCTGCTGAAACCGGGCATGGAGGCAGAGAAAGGCAGCTGGCCGGTCCGCCGCTTCGGCATCCTGCTCAAGCGCATGCAGCGCGGCTACGGGCGGTCGCTGACCTGGGCGCTGGACCACGCCCGGCTGATGATCGCGCTGCTCGGCATTGCCATCGCCCTGAACGTCTATCTGTACGTGGCCATTCCGAAGGGTTTCTTCCCCGAGCAGGACAATGGCCAGATCGGCGGCTTTATCCGCGCCGACCAGAGCATTTCGTTCCAGGCGATGCGCGACAAGCTGGTGCGCTTCATGACCATCGTCCGTGCCGATCCGGCGGTGCAGAATATTTCCGCCTCGACCAGTGGCTCCAACAGCGGCCAGATGTTTATCGCCCTGAAACCGAAGGACCAGCGACCGCCGGCGGAGAAAGTCATCGCCCGGCTGCGCAAGCAGCTGTCGCAGGAGCCCGGCGCGCAACTGATGATGATGCCGATGCAGGATATCCGCGTCGGTGGCCGCCAGAGCAACTCGACCTACCAGTACACGCTGCAGTCGGACGACCTGGCCGCGCTGCGTCTGTGGGAGCCGAAGATCCGCGAGGCGTTCTCGAACGACCCGGGTCTGCTCGATGTCGATTCCGACCAGCAGGACAAGGGCGTCGAGACCTTCCTGACCTATGACCGCGATACGCTGTCCCGGCTCGGTCTGACCGTGGCCGACGTCAACAGCACGCTGTATGCGGCCTTTGGCCAGAGCCAGGTATCGACCATCTACCAGCCGCTGAACCAGTACAAGGTGGTGGTCGAGGTGCAGCCGCAATATACCCAGAGCCCGGAGACACTGAAAAAGCTGTTCGTGGTCAACAGCGCCGGCACTTCCGTGCCGCTGTCGGCATTCGCCACCTGGCAGCCGACCAATGCGCCGCTGCAGGTCAATCACCAGGGCCAGTTCGCCGCAGCCACGCTGTCGTTCAATCTGCCTGACGGCAAGTCACTGTCCGACGCGACCGAAATCATCGATCGCATCATGGCCGAACTTGGCGTGCCGTCCTCCGTCCACGGCAGTTTCCAGGGCACGGCCAAGGCCTTCCAGGACAATCTGCGCAACCAGTTGTTCCTGATACTGGCCGCACTGGTCACGGTCTATCTGGTGCTCGGCATCCTGTACGAAAGCTATATCCATCCGCTGACCATCCTGTCCACGCTGCCGTCGGCCGGCCTTGGCGCATTGCTGGCACTGATGCTGTTCAAGAGCGAATTCAGCCTGATCGCCCTGATCGGCGTGCTGCTGCTGATCGGCATCGTCAAGAAGAACGCGATCATGATGATCGACTTCGCCCTGGTGGCCGAGCGCCGCGACGGCATGAGCCCGCGCCAGGCGATCCACGCCGCCTGCCTGCTGCGCTTCCGGCCGATCCTGATGACCACACTGGCGGCCATTCTCGGCGCTGTGCCGCTGGCAATCGGCGGCGGCGACGGCGCCGAACTGCGCCGCCCGCTCGGCATCACCATCGTCGGCGGCCTGCTGATGAGCCAGTTGCTGACGCTGTACACCACCCCGGTGGTTTACCTTTAC
Source organism: Microvirgula aerodenitrificans DSM 15089 (assembly GCF_000620105.1). Classification (NCBI taxonomy): domain Bacteria; kingdom Pseudomonadati; phylum Pseudomonadota; class Betaproteobacteria; order Neisseriales; family Aquaspirillaceae; genus Microvirgula; species Microvirgula aerodenitrificans. Next base: position 106,117 of record NZ_JHVK01000011.1, read on the forward strand.
CTCGATCGTTTCCGTGCCTGGTGCCAACGCCAGTGGCGCGGCGAACCCGATACGCAAGCAGGAGAACCGAGTTGAAATTGCGTGCCCTGATGCCTTCACTGCTGTGCCTGCCGCTGCTGGCGGCCTGCGCCGTCGGCCCGGACTATGTACGGCCCGACATGCCGCTGCCGGCGCACTACAAGGAAGCGGCCCCGGGCTGGAAAATTGCAGACCCGGCCGATCACGCGCCGCGTGGCGCGTGGTGGACCGTCTACGCCGACCCGGAACTCGACCGGCTGGTGGCGGCGCTGAATGCGAACAACCAGACACTGCAGGTCGCCCTGGCCAATTACCGCCAGGCGCGTGCCGCCGCGCAGGAAGCCCGGACCGGCTTCTTCCCGACCGTCGGCGCGACGGCCAGCACCAGCCGCAAGCAGACCGGCGGCAATCAGGCCGTCACCAATGGCCATGTGTTCTCGCTTGATGCAAGCTGGGAGCCGGATCTGTGGGGTCAGGTCCGGCGTACGGTCGAGGCCAGCGACGCCAGCACCCAGGCCAGTGCCGCCAGTCTGGCCGCTGCGCAGTTGTCCGCCCAGGCCGAACTGGTGCAGGACTATCTGCAGTTGCGCGTGACCGAGCGTCAGCGTCAGCTCAGTGCCGACACCATCGCCGCCTATCGCCAGTCGCTGACCCTGACCCGCAACCAGTTCGACGCCGGCCTGGTCACCCGCGCCGATGTCGCCCAGGCCCTGGCGCAACTGAAAACGGTCGAGGCCCAGGCCATCGACTACGACCTCAGCCGCCGCCAGCTCGAACACGCCATCGCCATTCTGGTCGGCAAGGCGCCGGCCGATTTCGACCTGCCTGCCACCGCCACCCTGCCCGCACTGCCGGCGACGCCGGCCGAACTGCCGTCCAGCCTGCTCGAACGCCGGCCCGACATCGCCGCCGCCGAACGCGCGGTGGCAGCAGCCAACGCCACCATCGGCGTCCGGCAGTCGGCGTATTTCCCGGCGCTGACCCTGTCGGCCTCGGGCGGTTTCAGCGCGGCCGGCTTTGCCAGCTGGTTCAACACCCCGGCCCGGGTCTGGTCGCTCGGCGCCGGACTGGCGGAAACGCTGTTCGATGCCGGCGCGCGCTCGGCCCGGGTCGAGCAGGCGCGCGCCGCCTACGACGCCAGCGCGGCGCAATACCGGCAGACGGTACTGTCCGGGCTGCAGGAGGTCGAAGACAACCTGGCCGCGCTGACCCTGCTGGCCGAGGAAGCCCTCCGCCAGCAGGAAGCCGTCGCCGCGGCCCGCGAGGCCGAGCGGCTGGCGCTGAACGAATACCGCGCCGGCACGGCCGACTTCACCACCGTGGCCACCGCGCAGGCCAGCCGCCGCCAGAGCGAGATTACCGCGCTGCAGCTGGAAGGCCGGCGCTATTCGGCCAGCGTGCTGCTGATCAAGGCGCTGGGCGGTGGCTGGAACGGCAACCTTGCCCCGGAGGCGACCACGCCATGAACCTGCTCAGGCCGCCAGGCGTCACCGGCAAGCTGTTTCTCGCCATTCTCGCCGCCTGCCTGCTGCTGGCGCTCGGCATCGGCATGGCGTTCCGGATCAGCTTCCAGAACGGCTTCCTCGACTATGTGCGCAAGAGCAACGAGACCCGGGTCGAGATCGTCGCCGATGCCATGGCGCGGCTGTATGCGCAGCACGGCGACTGGACCTTTGTCCATGAGGACCCGGACAACTGGCTGCGACTGATCCGTACCCTGACCCCGCCGGCCGACCGCGACAGCGAGCTGGATGGCAATGGCCACCGCCATCGCCGCATGGAACACCGTGGTGGCGGCGGCGGGCCACCTCCGCCGCCGCTGCCCGGGCTGCGCACGCGGCTGTGGCTGCTCGACCAGCAGCGCCAGGTGATCGGCGGCCGTGGCGAACCGCCGCAGGAAGACACGTTCTCGCGTCCGATCGAAGTCGGCGGCCGCACGGTCGGCTGGGTACTGAGCACGTCGCCGGCGCGATTGACGCGCATGGCCGACCTGCACTTCCTCGACCAGCAGTTGCGCAGCAGCTGGATCATTGTCGGCCTGTCGGTGCTGCTGGCCGCCGGCGCGGCGCTGTGGCTGGCACGCGGCTTTCTGGCGCCGCTGAAGCGGCTGACCGGCGCCACCCACCAGCTCGCGGCCGGGCATTTCAGCGCCCGGGTGCCGATCACCCGCAGCGACGAGTTCGGCCGGCTGGGCCAGGATTTCAACCAGCTGGCACATACGCTGGAAAAAAACGAGAACATGCGCCGCCAGTTCATGGCCGATGTCTCGCACGAGCTGCGCACGCCGCTGTCGGTCCTGCGCGGCGAACTGGAGGCACTGGAAGACGGTGTTCGCGCGCTGACGCCGGACTCCCTGCGCTCGCTGCAGGTCGAGGTCGCGACGCTGACCAAGCTGGTCGATGACCTGTACCAGCTGTCGCTGTCCGATGTCGGTGCCCTGAGCTACCGCAAGGCCGAGGTCGATCTGGCCGAGCTGCTGCTGCTGTCGCTCGGTGCGTTCCGTGAGCGGCTGGCCGGCAAGTCGCTGACCGTGTCGCTGTCACCGTGCGACGCGGGCCGCTGCCGGGTGTTCGGCGACGCCGACCGCCTGAACCAGCTGTTCAACAATCTGCTGGAAAACAGCGTGCGCTACACCGATGCCGGCGGGCGACTGGACATTGCCTGCCATGCCGACGGCGACCGGGTCCGCATCGATATCCAGGACTCCGCGCCTGGCGTGCCGCAGGCGTCGCTGGCGGGCCTGTTCGATCGTTTCAGCCGGATGGAGAGTTCGCGCAACCGTGCCAGCGGCGGATCGGGACTCGGCCTGGCGATCTGCCAGAACATCGTCGAAGCCCATGGCGGCACGCTGACCGCCCGCCAGTCGCCGCTGGGCGGGCTGTGGATGGAGATCAGCCTGCCGAGGCTGCGCGGCAGCGTCTGACCGGCGGCCCCGGGCGCCACGGGCGGGCGATGGCCGCTTGTCAGAGCGGTCTGGCTACGTGCAGGCAGGCTTTATAGAACGAAGGAAACCGGGCCCGCCCCGACACCCACCCGAGGCCCCGTTCTCATGTCCATCAAGTCCAGCACAAGCATACAGGCAGCGCCCCCGCTGAGTATCCGTCCGCTGATCGGCATGCATGGCGAGCGCGTCGACGGGATCAGCGTGCGCAGTCAGCTCTGTCACCTTGGCCATGGCACCCGCAGCCATGACCCGATGCTGCAGGGTTTTCTCGGCAAGGACCCGGACAGCCCGTTCGGCATGGGGGAAATCAATCCCTATGCCTTCTGCGGGGGCGATCCGGTCAACCACACCGATCCGTCCGGCCATGCCAGCGCGGCGGTCATCTCCGGGGTCACCGTGGGTGTTCTGGGTCTGGTGCTGGGCCTTCTCACCCTGGGCATCTCGGTGTTCATCGGCATGACCGCCACCGGAGCACTGCTTGCGGCGACCAGCGGGGTATTGGGCCTGGCCTCCTCGGCTGTCGGCATCGCTGCCAGCGTGCATGCAGCAAGCGGTGATCCCGAACTGGCACGCACCCTGGGCTGGGTTGCAACGGGTCTGGGCATCGCCTCGATGCTGCTCGGGCTGCTCGTCCCGGTGGGAATGGGCATCGTGAAAGCAACCGGTCGCCTGTACTCCGGGACTGTGCACGGGGAAATCATGAACAGCATGCACGGGCGATCAGGCAGGAGTTTCCTGTTTGGTGCCCGCTACCGGGACGGTTCCCTGGCCGCAGCCCACATCAACGAGCGAGGCAGAATAGAAAATTTTCAGGGCATTTTTCTGCCCCCGGAGCTGTGGGCCGACGACCTGGCCCGGATCCCGGCCTACTAGGCCAGCCCCCCCGACTCCCCGCTGTACCTGATGGTCTGCCAGTCCACCCACGGTGGCGCGCAATCACCGGCCGCCATCATCGCCAGGACCCTGCAGCGGGAAGTGCTCGCGATCGACTCGCCGTATACCGTAGGCATGGTGTCCTCTTCGCTGCCGGGCCCTGCCCGTTTCTTCGGCACAACGCTTGGCAGGCTGGTCCGTTACGGCCGTCCGTCCGAGGTCTGGACGACGAGCTTGTAGCCGACCCCGTATACCGAGCGGATCGCCTCGCAGTCGGAACAGACGTGCTCCAGCTTGCGGCGCAGGTTCTTGATATGGCTGTCGACGGTTCGATCCGTCACCACACGGTAGTCGTCATACAACTGGTCGAGCAGCTGATCGCGGGAGAACACCCGCCCCGGGGCCGATGCCAGCGTCTTCAGCAAGCGGAATTCGGCCTGGGTCAGATCCAGCAGCTGACTCTGGAAGCGGGCTTCGCAGCGGACTTCGTCGATGACCAGCGCCGGCTCGGCCGGCAGTGCGTCACCACGTCGTACCCGGCGCAGGATCGCCTTGACCCGGGCAATCACTTCGCGCGGGCTGAATGGCTTGCAGATATAGTCGTCGGCACCGATATCGAGCCCGAGCAGGCGATCGACTTCCTCAACCCGGGCCGTAACCATGACGATCGGCACACTGGAGAAAGCGCGCAGCTCACGGCAGATCGACAGGCCGTCGAGTCCGGGCAGCATGATGTCGAGCAGAATCAGCGCCGGCTCGGCCTCGCGCACGCGCGGCACTACCGCCTCACCATCGGCAATCCATTCAGTCTGGTAGCCGGCCACACGCAGGTAGTCGACGAGCAGCTGGCCCAGTTTGGGCTCGTCCTCGACCACCATGACCGTCAATGCGTCGCTGGCTGTGGTTTCGTTCATCCGTGCCTTCCGTAATGCATGGGGCGTCATTTTGCCATGGGCTCGCCCGCCCCATCCATGGGGAAACCGGCTCAGATCACATACTGGAAGACACTGACGAACATGCACAGGCTGCCGCCAAGCACGAACAGGTGCCAGATGCCATGGCCGTGGGGAATCCGTTCATCGTTGATGAACCAGTACACGCCGACGCTGTAGGTCACGCCACCGGCGACCAGCCATGCCAGACCCGGGGTTGCCAGTTGCTGCATCAGCGGCTTGACGGCAATCAGCACCAGCCAGCCCATGACCAGATAGATGACCAGCGACAGCCAGCGCGTCGGGCTCTTGCGGCCGATGGTGACCTCCTGGGCAATGCCGAACACGGCCAGCCCCCAGACCAGCCCGAACAGCGTCCAGCCCCACGGACCCTGCAGGGTCACCAGCGCAAACGGGGTGTAGCTGCCGGCGATCAGCAGATAGATCGCGCAATGGTCAAATTTCTGCAGCACGCTCTTGGCCCGGCCGCGCACGCTGTGATACAGCGTGGAAATCGCGTACAGCAGCACCAGTGCGGCGCCGAACAGGCTGGCGCCGACGATCCGGTAGGCGTCGCCGCTGTCCGCCGCGCGCACCACCATCACCACCAGTGCCACGACACTGGCCACGGCGCCGATCAGGTGACTGATGGCGTTGAAACGTTCGCCACGATACATGCTTGCCTTCTTGTTCATTGCGCGGCCCGGTTGCCGCATGGGGGAAATGGTCACAAAATCGTTGCCGGCACGCAAGCGCCGGCAACGACTGCTTACATGTGACGTACCGGGGTCGCGGCCAGCAGCGCCGCCAGCAACTGCCAGAACATCGCCACGCTGGCGATTTCCACCCGCTCGTCCGGCGAGTGCGCACCCCGCACGTTCGGCCCGAACGACAGCATGTCCAGTCCCGGGTACTTGCCGGCCAGGATGCCGCACTCAAGGCCGGCATGAATGACCTTGACCGCCGCCTCGCCGCCGAAATGGCGGCGGTACACGTCAAGGCCCAGCGCCAGCAGCGGCGAATCCGGGTTCGGCGTCCAGCCCGGGTAGCGCCCTTCGGTCGCGGTACGGCAGCCTCCCAGCCGGCCGACGGCAGCGATCTCGCCGACACGGGCGGCAAGCCCGCTGTCCAGCAGCGAACGCACCAGCAGCACGGCCGAGAAACCGTCTTCCCCGGCGCGGACCACGCCGATATTGTTCGAGGTCTCGACCACGCCCGGCACCCGCTGGCTCCAGCGCGCCACGCCATGCGGCAAGGCGTTGACCAGATCCATCACCGCCGCCGAGGCCGTCGTGTCGAGCATGCGTGCCGCCTGCGCCTCGCGCAGCACCAGCGTCACGCCGTCATCCACCCCGGCCAGCTCGTCGCGCAGCAGCGCCTGCCACTGGTCCAGTGTTGCTGCCACTGCCGCACGCTGCGCGGCCGGCACGGCGATCACGGCAAAGGCCTCGCGCGGCAGCGCATTGCGCAGCGTGCCGCCTTCCAGCGACACCAGCCGGGCGTCATGTTCGGCGGCCAGTGCCGCCAGTACCCGGCCCAGCAGTCTGGTGGCATTGCCGCGTTCCAGGTGAATGTCGACGCCGGAGTGACCGCCACGCAGCCCGGTCAGTTCGATCCGCAGTGCCTCGCGGTCCGCCGGCAGCGCTTCGCTGTCGAGCGAGCGTTCCAGCAGCACATCGATACCGCCGGCGCAGCCAACATAGAACTCGCCCCAGTCCTCGGTATCGAGGTTCAGCAACAGGCGCCCGGTCAGCAGGTCGGTGCCCAGTCCCTGGGCACCGGTCATGCCGGCTTCTTCATCCAGGGTGAACAGCGCCTCGATCGCCGGATGCGGCAGATCGTCGCTTTCCAGCACTGCCAGCGCAGCGGCAACACCGATGCCGTTGTCGGCCCCCAGCGTGGTGCCCTCGGCGCGGACCCAGCCGTCGTCGCCGATCAGCGGGCGGATCGGGTCACGCAGGAAGTCATGCTCGGTACCGGCATTTTTCTGCGTCACCATGTCGAGGTGGCCCTGCAGCACGACGGTTTCCCGGTCGGCCATGCCCGGTGTCGCCGGCTTGCAGATCAGCAGATTGCCGACTGCATCCAGCCGGGTGGCCAGGCCCCGTGCCTCGGCCCAGGCGCGCAGATGGTCACGCAGCGCCGTCTCGTGCTTCGACGGCCGCGGAAAATCGCACAGCGTCTGGAAATGGGCCCATAGCGGGCGGGGCTCCAGCTCGTTCAACACCCTCATGACAACAACTCCCGAATCAACGGCGCCGGGCCAGCAGCCACAGCGAAAATACGATCACGCCAATAAAGAACACCAGCGACCACATCGGCATCGACAGTCCCAGCAGGGTCCAGTCGATGGCCGCGCACTCGCCGCTGCCATGGAACACCTTGGCCAGCATCCGGCTCAGCGGCATGGTTTCCAGCATGTAGTCGAGGCCCGGGCCGCAGGCCGGTACCTGGTCGGCCGGCAGCAATTGCAGCCGGGTCTGCCAGCCGGCGACGCCGGCGCCACCCAGCGCGGCCAGCGTGACCAGCCCGCCGAACAGGCCGCGACTGACGCCGCCCTGCGGATTGACGATGGCCGCCAGCAGCGCCAGCAGGCCGGTCAGGATGATGGCCACGCGCTGGAACACGCACAGCGGGCATGGCTGCAGGCCCATCACATACTGCGCATACAGCGCAAAGGCCATGCCACCGGCGCAAGCGAGGAAAATCAGGAAATAGCCGCCCCGGCGGGACGGCAGCAAGTTCGACAGCACGTTGGATGACTCCGGAATTCAGGATGGACCGTTCAAATTATCACATACTGATTTATGGCAAATGAACGGTCCGTTAACGACCCGTTACTCGCCGGCGATGGTCATGCGCTCGATCAGGATCGAGCCGGTCTGCTTGCCGCCGCGCACTTCGACGTCGGTGCCGATGGCCAGGATCTGCCGGTACATGTCGCGCAGATTGCCGGCAATGGTGATTTCCTCGACCGGATAGGCGATCTCGCCGTTCTCGATCCAGAAACCGGCCGCACCACGCGAATAGTCACCGGTCAGCGTATTGACGCCGTGACCGAGCAGCTCGGTCACCAGCAGTCCGCGGTTCATCATGCGCAGCAACTGCCCGAAACTCTCGCCGGTCGGGCGCACGATCAGGTTGTGGTTGCCGCCGGCATGGCCGGTCGACACCAGTCCCAGCTTGCGTGCCGAATAGCTGGACAGGAAATAGCCGGTCAGCACGCCCTTGTCGACCAGCGTGCGGGCGCGGGTCGCCACGCCCTCGTTGTCGAAGGCGCCGGAGGCCAGCCCGCGCGGCAGGAACGGGTCCTCGTCGATCCGCACCCGGTCGGAGAACACCTGGGTACCGGCGGAATCAACCAGGAAGCTGGCCTTGCGGTACAGCGCGCCGCCACTGGTGGCGCCGACCAGATGACTGATCAGGCCGGCGGCCATGCCCGGATCGAACAGGACCGGAAACTGGCCGGTAGCCACCTGGCGACCACCGAGACGGCGCACGGTGCGCTCGCCGGCAATGCGGCCGACGTCACGCGCGGCCTGCAGGTCGTCGGCATGACGGGCGGTGCTGTACCAGTAGTCACGCTGCATGGCATCGTCGGCTTCGGCGATGACCGCGGCCGACAGCGAATGCCGGCTGGACGCATAGCCACTGGAGAAGCCGTTCGAGTTGGCGTAGATGAAGTTCGACACGTGGCTGGACACGCTGCCACCTTCGGAGTTGCTGATGCGCGGGTCGACGGCGCGCGCGGCATCCTCGACCTCGGTGGCCAGCGCGATCGCCTGGTCCACATCCAGCGCCCATGGGTGGTAGAGGTCCAGATCGATACTGTCGTGGGCAAGCAGCGCCGGGTCGGCGAGGCCGGCGGCCGGATCACTGGCGGTATGGCGGGCAATGGCCAGGGCGGCCTCCACCGTCTGCCGCAGGGCGTCGTCGCTGAAGTCCGAGCTGGATGCCTGGCCCTTGCGCTGGCCGACATAGACGGTGACGCCGATGCCCTTGTCGCGGTTGTACTCGATGGTTTCGACCTCGCCCAGGCGAACGGTCACATTCTGGCCGGTTCCCTCGCTGACTTCGGTCTCGGCGCTGGTCGCGCCCAGTACGCGCGCGTGCTCAAGCACCCGTGCGGCAAGCTGGGTCAGCTGGTCGTGGCTGTAACTGAATTGGTTGTCGGGTTGACTCATGGCGGCAGGGCTATCCGGTTGACTGGCGCCAGTCACTGGCGCGAATGGGTGCCAGTCTAGCACGCGGGTCGCGGCGGGCCGACCATGGCAAAACGGAAGCGGCGCGGCAAAGTCTAGTCGCGCAGTTCGCGGCCGGTCAGGCGCAGGAACACATCTTCCAGATTGGCCGGACGCAGCAGGTATCGAAACGTCAGCCCCTCAAGCACAGTCACTAGCGGCTTGAGCTGCTCGCCATAGAAAAACGCCGTTTCGCCGCTGATCTCCATCCGGTACGGCGGCGCAGCCTGGCGGGCCCAGTCAGTCGCCCCGTCGCCGTAGACTTCGACCACCTCGGGCTCGATGTACTGGCGGATCAGCGCCTGCGGCGTGCCCTGCCCGATCAGCCGACCATGGTCGATCACGGCCAGCCGGTGGGACAGGCGCTCGGCCTCGTCCATGAAGTGCGTGGTCAGCACCAGCGTCTTGCCGGCCTGGGTCAGGCTGCGCAGCCGCTCCCAGATCAGGTGGCGCGCCTGCGGATCGAGACCGGTGGTCGGCTCGTCGAGAAACAGGATGTCGGGATCGTTGACCAGTGCCCGCGCCAGCGTCAGCCGTCGCTTCATGCCGCCGGACAACTCGCCGACCCGGGCGTGCTCCTTGCCGGTCAGGCCGCCGAATTCCAGCAGTTCCGGTACCCGGCGCCGCAACGCACGCACGTCCAGCCCGAAATAGCGGCCGAACACGACCAGGTTTTCCGCCACGGTAAAATCGGGATCGAGATTGTCGAACTGCGGCACCACACCGACCCGCATCCTGGCCTCACGGCCCTGTGCCGGCACCGGCAGCCCGTTGAGACGGATACTGCCGCCGCTGGGGTCGAGCAGACCCAGCGCCATGCGCAGCGTAGTGGTCTTGCCGGCCCCGTTCGGGCCGAGCAGGCCGAAGCACTCGCCACGGACCACATGCAGACTGACATCATTGACTGCCGTGACATCGCCAAAGGTTTTGTGCAGATGCGTCAGTTCGAGCATGGACTCCGTCCGGAAAGCATTAACGCGGCATCAGCCGACGTGGCGGGCAATCAACCGGCCGAGCGGCACCAGCCTGCCATGGAAAAAATGACCGGCGCCGGGAAAGACCACCACCGGCAGCGCCTGCGGTCGCGCCCAGTCCAGCACCGCGCCGAGCGGGATGACCTCGTCCGCCTCGCCATGCACCACCAGCGTGTCGACCGGCACTTCGGCCGGAATCGGCGTCTCGTACTTGCCGACCGCCGGCCCCATCAGGATCAGGTGTTCGCTGTCGATGCGCTGGCGCGCATGCGCGGCGACAAAGCCACCGAACGAGAAGCCGGCCAGCACCAGTGGCAGCGGACCATGGTCTGCCCTGGCCTGCGCGACCACGGCCAGGACATCGTCGACCTCACCGTGACCATGGTCGTGCTCGCCATCGCTGCCGCCGACACCGCGCAGGTTCGGGCAATAGGCGACATAGCCGCGACTGGCCAGCGCCTTGGCGCAGGTCTGCACCACCTTGTTGGTATTGGTGCCGCCCTGCAGCGGGTTCGGGTGACAGATCACGGCCACGCCGCGCGGCACGTCCTGCGGCGCGACGATCAGGGTATCCAGGCCGCCGGCCGGGCCGGCGATGCGCTGCATCGGGGGGGGATTAAGCATGATCGGGCAGTTTCAGTCGTTCGACCACGCGGCCGTTGACGATATGTTCGGAAATGATTTCATCGATGTCCTCGCGGTCGATGAAGGTATACCAGGTCTCTTCCGGGTAAATCACCAGCACCGGGCCGAGATCGCAGCGGTCGAGGCAGCCGGCCTTCTGCACCCGCACCTTGCCCTCGCCCTTGAGGCCCAGTTCGCGAATGCGGTCCTTCGCGTAGTCGAGCAGTTCGCTGGCACCATGATTGTTGCAACAGTCACGACCCGCTTCACGCTGGTTGGTGCAGAAAAACACATGATGGGAATAGAAACTCATCGCTGGTCCTTTGAGGCTTATTCGTCAGGTGCGGCCCAGCCGCCCTGGCCGAGCGCGGCATTCTCGAAGCGGGAGAACTGGCCGATAAACGCCAGTTTGACCACGCCGGTCGGCCCGTTACGGTGCTTGCCGATAATGACCTCGGCCGTGCCCTTGTCCGGCGAGTCGGGATTGTAGTACTCGTCGCGGTACATGAAGATGATCAGGTCGGCATCCTGCTCGATAGCGCCGGATTCACGCAGGTCGGACATCATCGGCCGCTTGTTCGGCCGTTGTTCCACCGAACGGTTCAGCTGCGACAGGGCAATCACCGGCACGCTCAGTTCGCGCGCCAGACTCTTCAGCGAACGCGAGATCTCCGAAATTTCGGCGGTCCGGTTCTGTTCGCGCCCGCCCGACGAGCCACTCATCAGCTGCATGTAGTCGATGACGATCAGGCCGAGCTTGCCGCCGTACTGCCGCGCCAGCCGCCGGGCGCGGGCGCGCAGTTCCAGCGCGGTCAGGCCCGGGGTTTCGTCGATATGCACCTTGGTCTCGGCCAGCACGCCGAGCGCGTGGCTGAATTTTTGCCAGTCTTCGTCGTCGAAGCGGCCGGTCCGCAGCTTGTGCTGGTCCAGCCGGCCGACCGAACCGATCATCCGTGTCGCCAGCTGCGCTGCCGGCATTTCCATCGAGAACACCGCCACCGGCAAATTGGTCGCAATGGCGACGTTCTCCGCCAGGTTCATCGAAAACGCGGTCTTGCCCATCGACGGCCGGCCGGCCACGATAATCAGGTCGCCCGGCTGCAGGCCGGACGTTTTCTCGTCAAGATCGAGGAAGCCGGTCGGCAGGCCGGTAACTTCATCCGGGTTCTCCCGGCTGTACAGCATGTCGATCTTTTCCGTGACCTCGGACAGGATCTCCGGCATCGCCTGGAAGCCCTGCTCGTTCTTGGCCGTGCTCTCGGCAATGCGGAACACCTTGCCCTCGGCCTCGTCCAGCAGTTGCGCGGCATCGCGCCCCATCGGCCGGAAGGCGGACTCGACGATCTCGGTGCCGACCGTCACCAGCTGGCGCATGACCGAACGTTCGCGGACGATCTCGCCGTAACGGCGGATATTGGCGGCCGACGGCGTGTTCTGCGCCAGCGTGGCCAGATAGGACAGGCCGCCGATATCGGTCAGCTCGCCTGTGCTTTCCAGCCGTTCGGACACGGTAATGACGTCGGCGGGCCGACCGGTGTCGATCAGTTTGGACACCGCGCGCCAGATCAGCCGGTGGTCGTGGCGATAGAAATCGCCCTCGCCGACCAGGTCGGCGATTTTTTCCCAGGCCGTATTGTCGAGCAGCAGGCCGCCCAGTACCGACTGCTCGGCCTCGACCGAGTGTGGCGGCACACGCAGGTCGGACAGGGAATCGGCATCGGACGGAGGAGGAAGATCAGCGTAATCGGACATGTATCATTTCAATCGCGCCGCCCAAAGGCGGCAAAAGCAGGTCCGGAATTGTAGTGCCAAGCGGCTGCGCGCGTCGCGGCTATTGCGCGACCCGTCGCTCAGCAATGCTGGCCGGCCACCCAGCCGCTGGACCACGCCCACTGGAAGTTGTAACCGCCGAGCCAGCCGGTCACGTCGACCAGTTCACCAACGAAGAACAGCCCGGGCACCTCGCGGGCCATCATCGTTTTCGAGCTCAGGTCGCGGGTATCGATACCGCCGCGGGTAACTTCCGCCTTGCGGTAGCCCTGGGTGCCGTTCGGTCGCAGGACAAAGCCGCGAATGGCCTCGAACAGGCGCGCCACGCTGCGTTCATCGAGGCTGCGCAGCGGCCGGTTGTCACCGAACAGCTCGACAAAGGCCTGAGCGAAGCGCCGGGGCCAGAAGCCCGCCAGCCAGTTGCCGAGCAGCTTGTCGCTGTGGCGATCTTCGGCCAGCCGCGCCTCCAGGTCCACCCCCGGGCACAGATCGAGCGTCAGGCTCTCGCCGGGTCGCCAGTAACTGGACACCTGCAGCATGGCCGGCCCGCTGGCGCCCTTGTGCGTCAGCAAGGCTGCCTCGCGGAATGCCGGCCCGCGCTCGGCACAGGCCTCGACCTCGATGGCGATGCCGGCCAGCTCGCCGAACACGGCCACATCGCCGGGCTGGAAGGTCAGCGGCACCAGCGCCGGCGCCAGCGGCGTCACCCGCAGTCCGAACTGCTCGGCCAGCCGGTAGCCGAAAGGCGTGGCGCCGATCTGCGGAATCGACAGCCCTCCGGTCGCCACCACCACACTGTCAGCCTCGAAAACGCCGGCATCGGTCGTCACCCGGAAGCGCGACGGCTTGTCGACCGCCTGCACCGTCACCCCCATGCGTCGCTCGACGCCGCCCAGCTCACATTCATGCAGCAACAGGTCTATGATCGACTGACTGCTGTCGTCGCAGAACAACTGGCCCAGCGTCTTCTCGTGACAGGCAATGCCGTACCGCTCGACCAGCTTGATGAAATCATGCTGGGTGTACTGGGCCAGCGCCGAGCGGCAGAAATGCGGGTTATCGGACAGATAGCACTCCGGCCGCACGTTCACGTTGGTGAAGTTGCACCGGCCGCCGCCGGAGATGCGGATTTTTTCCGCCAGCCTGACCGCGTGGTCGAGCAGCAGCACGCGGCGACCGCGCTGTCCGGCCTGGGCCGCACACATCAGGCCGGCCGCACCGGCACCAAGGACGATTACATCAAAATTCAACGACATGTCTCATTTCTCGCCGCGCGCCATGCGCGTGCAACGGTTGGGGAGTATTCCTGACTAAATTTGTCAACATTGGCCTGACGTCTTTATTCCTATAAACTTGATATCAGTCATATCATCACCACATACGGGTATACACCTACCCGTCAATGACTCAAGGAGTTATCGCATGGAACACAAGCTGCCGGCACTGCCTTACGCCCTCGACGCCCTCGCCCCGTACCTGTCCCGGGAAACCCTGGAATACCACTACGGCAAGCATCACCAGACTTACGTCACCAACCTGAGCAACCTGATCAAGGGTACCGAGTTCGAAAACGCCTCCCTGGAAGAGATCGTCAAGAAATCGTCCGGTGGCGTGTTCAACAATGCGGCCCAGATCTGGAACCACACCTTCTACTGGCTCGGCTTCGCACCGAATGCCGCCGGGGAAGAGCGTCAGCCGTCCGGCGCACTGGCCGAAGCGATCAATGCCAAATGGGGCAGCTTCGACGAGTTCAGGAAGGCCTTCAATGCCGTGGCAGCCGGTACCTTCGGCTCCGGCTGGGCCTGGCTGGTCAAGGGCTCCGACGGCAAGCTGGACCTGGTGTCGACCAGCAATGCTGCCACCCCGCTGTCCACCGACAAGCAGGCACTGCTGACCTGTGACGTTTGGGAGCACGCGTACTACATCGATTACCGCAACAGCCGCCCGAACTACCTGGAAAGCTTCTGGAAGCTGGTCGACTGGGACGTCGTCGCCAAGCGCCACGCCGCCTGAGTGACGGGTCGCGCAGTATAACCGCAGCCGGCACAGTCCGGCCGCCGGTAACGACAAAGCGCCAGCAGTGATGCTGGCGCTTTGTCATGCCCGACCCGCCCTGCTCATGCCCTCAGCAGGGGCGCGCCATTCCTGTAACGCATCAGGCGGCCCAGCGTGCTGCAGCGGATACAGGCAAAGCGCCCGGCGGCCTGTCAGCTCCATTCGTCCGAAAGGGAAGTCCGGACAGCACAAATCACCTATAGCTGGCTTTGGAAGCAAGGCACCGGCCGTCCATGGTGCCGGTCATCAGAGGAGCCCGCCATGCCCAGCAAAACCTCTCCCCGCCCGACGCCCCCCCGCGCTGTCCCGGCGACCCGCATCCGGCCACAAATCGGCATGCATGGCGAACTGGTCGACTGGATCAATTCACGCAGCCAGCTGTATCACCTCGGCAATGGTGCCCGCAGCTATGACCCGATGCTGCAGTGTTTTCTGCGCATGGACCCGTTCAGCCCGTTCTCGGGCGGTGGCATCAATCCCTACGCCTTCTGTGGCGGCGATCCGGTCAACCGGACCGATCACTCCGGCTATATGAGCGTATCCGCGGCTACCGGTCTGGGACTGGGCATTGTGGGCATTATTCTCGGCATTGCGACGCTGGGACTGGCCATGATGCTGGCCACCCTCACGGGCACCATTCTGGGTATCACGTCAGCACTGCTTGGACTGGCGTCAAATGCCACCGGCATTGCTGCAGCCATCATTGGCGACCACGATCCGAAGCTGGCCAGTACCCTGGGCTGGATATCGCTGGGGCTGGGTATCGCCTCGGCCGCAACCGGGCTGTTCGGGCCGGCGCTGGCAAGCTATGGCAAAGCCACCGGCCGCATTCTGGCGGGAAAAATGTCAAAGCGTGCAGCCGTGGGGTATATCCGGAGGGTTGATTCAGACGTATCTCTCGACTACATGCTGATGCCGGAATTTCATGATGGGGCACTGGTCATGACTCACGGAGAACCTGGCCTGATGCAGAACTTCGGCGGTCGCTTCGTCTCTCCGCTCCGTTGGGCAGACGACCTGTCCTCGCTGCCTTCCTATGCCGAATCGCGCCGGGGGCCCCTGTACCTGCTGGCTTGCAGCTCCGCGACCCCGAATGGTAACGGAGTCTCCAACGTCCGCCTGATCACCAGCAGCCTTGCACGGGAAGTCCGTACTTTCAATGCGCCTGTAGTTTACGTTTCCACCCCCTTCGAGCGGGCGGTGGTTGCCCGCGGTCTTGGCTGGGGCAAGCTGACCCGTTTCCCACCGATGTGAACCGCCCATGAAAGCCGCCCCCCGGGCATGGCACGGGGGGCGGCTTTGCGCGTTCAGTCGCACCAATGAAAGAAGCCCTCGTACAGGGTACGAGGGCTTCAGTATAGGACCTGGCGGTGACCTACTTTCGCATGGGCAAGTGCCACACTATCATCGGCGCAAAGCAGTTTCACGGTCCTGTTCGGGATGGGAAGGGGTGGTTCCCGCTCGCTATGGCCGCCAGGGTAAAAGGTTGGTCGCCGGGACTTATCCCAACAACCAGAAACAGAAGAAGCAACAACTTCAAGTCAGATTTTGCGTATCGCTCGCTCACACAGCCGAATGTCTCGACTTATAGGATCAAGCCGCACGGGCAATTAGTATCG
>NZ_JHVK01000012.1 GCF_000620105.1 Microvirgula aerodenitrificans DSM 15089
AACAGCAGCGGAAGCAGCAGGGACGGCACGCAGCGGCGGACGAGGGGCATGGTGACGGCGCGGGACGGATTGGACTCCGTCACGCTACGCGGCACCGGCGCGCATGCCATCTGCCGGATTCCCGAGTTGCAACGGGAAGCCGCTGATTATTTGCTGGTTTTTACTGCAGAAAGCAGCAGGAAAGACGGCATTGACCGGGTCAATGCCGGGGGATCAGCGCACCGGGATGCCGGCCATCCGGGCGAATCTGGCGTAGTAGACCGCCGAGGCGAAGAACAGGGTGCACAGCGCGATCTCGATGCCGGCGCAGACACGGGACAGGAGTACGGTGTCCGACCAGGCCCGCATCACGCCTTCGGCAAAGAAGAACAGGATGAACATGCTCGCCCACTGGTAGGTGTAGACCCGGCCGCGCAGGACGCCGAACAGCGGCGCCAGCAGCAGCAGGCTCTTCAGCGCCATCAGGCTGCCGCCCGGACGCAGCGGCGCCAGCCACAGCTCCCATGCCAGGGTCAGCACGATCAGGCCGATCAGGCTGGTGATCGCCCCCCAGTGGCACACGGCGATCCGGTTCATGCGTCCTGCTCCTTGCGTGGCTGCGGCTTGCCGAGCCAGCCCGAGCAGATGATGCCCAGTTCGTACAGCAGCCACAGCGGCAGTGCCAGCATGATCTGCGACAGCACGTCCGGCGGTGTGACCACGGCGGCGACGACAAACGAGCCGACGATCACGTACGGACGGGCTTCGCGCAGTTTTTCGACGGTGATGATGCCGAAACGCGTCAGCAGCACGACGATGACCGGCACTTCGAAGGTGATGCCGAAGGCGAGGAACATGCCGAGCACGAACGACAGGTATTTGTCGATGTCGGTCATCATCGCCACGCCATGCGGGGTGACGGCGGTCATGAAGCCGAATACCACCGGGAATACCAGGAAGTAGGCGAACGACATGCCGATCAGGAACAGCGAGATCGACGCCACCATCACCGGCAGGATCAGCCGCTTCTCGTGGCTGTACAGCCCCGGGGCGACAAAGGACCACAGCTGGTACAGCGTGTTCGGCAGCGCCAGCACGAAGGCGACCATCATCGTCACCTTCAGCGGGACGAAGAACGGCGTGGTGACGTCGGTGGCGATCATCTGCGCACCGGCCGGCATCACCTGCATCATCGGTCGCGCCAGCAGCGCGTAGATGTCGCCGGACCAGTGGAACAGCGCAAGAAAGACGATGACGATGCCGAGGATCACGCGCACCAGGCGCGTGCGCAACTCGAGCAGGTGCGCGACGAGGGGTTGTTCGGTAGCGGGTTCGGTCATGCGGCCTTGCTGGAAACGTCGCCGGCCGCAGGCGGGGTGGCCGGCGGCGGCGGGGCGGTGGCAAACAGGTCGAGCTGGCCGTCGTCGACGTCCGGCGCCGGCTGACCGTCGGTCGCCGGGGCATCGCTGGCGGCGACGCTGACCGTGTCGGTCGCAGTGGCGGCAGGCACGGTGTCAGCCGTCGCGGCATCGGCGCGCAGGTCGAAGGCGGCGGCCACGCTGTCGCCGGCTTCACGCACGGCGGCGCCGGCCTCGGCCAGCGGTGCCTCGATGCCGGACTTGACGTCGTTGACCGCGCCTTCCACTTCGCTCATCTGGCGATGGATGGTCTGGCGCAGGTTGTCGGCGGCATCGGTCATTTCGCTGCCCAGTTGCCTGAGTTCGCTGAAACTGGTCTCGCGCTGGATGTCGGTCTTGACGTCATTGACGTAGCGCTGGAGCCGGCCGACCAGGGCGCCGACGGTACGGGCGACACTGGGCAGCTTCTCCGGCCCGATGACCACCAGCGCGACGATGCCGATGACCAGCAGCTCGCCGAAACTGATGTCGAACACGGCTTACTTCTTGTCAGTCGGTTCGGCGTCGATCACGCGGCCTTCCTTCTGCGCCGCGCTGTCGTCGGCCTTGGCGGCGGGAGTGGCGTCACTGTTCATGCCGTCCTTGAAGCCCTTGACGGCGGAGCCCAGGTCCTGACCGACGTTGCGCAGCTTCTTGGTGCCGAAAATCAGCACCACAACGACCAGCACGATGAGCCAGTGCCAAATGCTGAACGATCCCATAATGTCCTGCCTTCAGATATCGATGTTGCCCCCGCGCGGCGGGTGCGGATGGTAAGTAAATGCCCGTCCCGGCGGGAAGCGGGGGATTGGCGGCGTCGCCGCGCGCGATTTTACGCTGCTTCGCCCAGTACGTGGACGTGCAGATGAAACACTTCCTGCCCGCCGGCCTCGCCGGTATGCACGATGGTCTTGTAGCCTTCGCTGAGGCCCTGCTCGCGCGCGAGTTTCGACGCGGTGACCATCAGTTTGCCGAGCAGCGGTGCATCGCTGTCGTCGACCACGAACAGCGAGTCGATATGCCGTTTCGGGATCACCAGAAAGTGCACCGGTGCCTTCGGATGGATGTCGTGGAAGGCCAGCACGTCGTCGTCTTCATACAGCTTGCTCGACGGGATGTCGCCGTGGGCGATCTTGCAGAAAATGCAGTCGGTCATGAGGAAAAACCTTGCGGATGCGGTCAGGAAGCGGTCCGCGACGCTTTTTCGTCGTGGCCCGAGATGCCTTCGCGGCGCTTGAGCTCGGCCAGCACGTCCTCGGGACGCAGGCCGTGGAAGGCAAGCAGCACCATCGAGTGGAACCACAGATCCGCCACTTCCCGCACCAGGTGCAGCTTGTCGCCGTCCTTGGACGCCATCAGCGTCTCGGCGGCTTCTTCCGCAACCTTCTTCAGGATGGCATCTTCGCCCTTGTTGAACAGGCTCGCCACGTAGGACGAGCTCGGGGCCGCGCTTTTGCGCGCTTCGAGCGTGTCGGCAATGCTGTACAGCACTTCGGCGGGAATCATGGTTCGCACTTTCGTGAGTCTGGGGAGTTACCGGCGCCAGTCTAACGGCACCGGATGACAAAAGCAGCCCGGCAGGTCAAGAAAACCGCATGCCGGGCCCGGATTCAATGCGCGTCCGGTTTGCCGTAGATCGCTTGCGGATCCTTTTTCACCGCGTCGGTCACGATCCAGGCACTGCCTTCGAGCCGGCGGTAGAAGCAGCTTTCGCGGCCGGTGTGGCAGGCAATGCCGCCAACCTGCTCGATCAGCAGCAGCACGGCGTCGCCATCACAGTCGAGGCGGATTTCCTCCACGCGCTGCAGATGGCCGGACTCTTCGCCCTTTTTCCACAGTTTGGCGCGCGAGCGGCTCCAGTAATGCGCGATATGGGTGTCGGCGGTCAGCTGCAACGCTTCGCGGTTCATCCACGCCACCATCAGGATGCGGCCGGTGCGCGCATCCTGGGCAATGACGTTGACCAGCCCCTGTTCGTTGTAATGGACCAGATCGGCCCAGTCCTGCGGGTGCATCGTACTCATCGTGCTTCTCCTGGCTGCCGGGCCGGCGATACGTTCGCCGGCTTAAATGCTTAGAGTCGGACTTCAATGCCCTGCGCGCGCATCAGCGCCTTGGCCTCGCCGACAGTATGCTCCCCGAAGTGGAAGATGCTGGCGGCCAGCACGGCATCGGCATGGCCTTCGATGACGCCGTCGGCCAGATGCTGCAGGTTGCCGACGCCGCCGGATGCAATCACCGGCACGTCGACGGCATCGCTGACCGCTCGGGTCAGCGGCAGGTTGAAGCCGATGCGGGTGCCGTCGCGGTCCATTGACGTCAGCAGGATTTCACCGGCGCCCAGCGCCTGCATCCTGCGCGCCCATTCGACCGCATCGAGCCCGGTGGCGTTGCGGCCGCCATGGGTGAACACTTCCCAGCGGTCATTCTCCGGCGAGACGCTCTTGGCGTCGATGGCGACGACGATGGCCTGCGAGCCGAAGCGGGCGGCGCAGTCGGCCACCAGTTGCGGGTTGGTGACCGCCGAGGTGTTGATGCTGACCTTGTCGGCGCCGGCATTCAGCAGCCGGCGGACATCGTCCACCGCGCGGACGCCGCCGCCGACCGTCAGCGGAATGAAGACTTCCGCCGCCACCGACTCGATCACGTGCAGGATGATGTCGCGTGCGTCGCTGGAGGCGGTGATGTCGAGAAAGGTCAGTTCGTCCGCGCCCTGCTCGTTGTAGCGTCGCGCGATTTCGACCGGATCGCCGGCATCGCGCAGGCCGACGAAATTGACACCCTTGACCACCCGTCCGGCGGTCACGTCAAGGCAGGGGATGATACGTTTGGCTAGCGACATGGAGTCGGTCTGTTCCTGTTGGGTGAACGCGCGGCACGCCGCGACACCCGCCCCCTCGCGAGGGCGGGCCGGTACGCGGCGGCCGCGCCGCCGGGCCCCTTACGCGGCCAGCGTGTCGGCCAGATCCTGCGCGGCCTTGAAGTCGAGCGTACCTTCATAGATGGCGCGACCGGTGATCGCCCCCTCGATGCCTTCGCTCTCGACGGCAGACAGCGCGCGCACGTCGTCGAGGTTGGTCAGGCCGCCGGAGGCAATGACCGGGATGGTCAGCGCCTGGGCCAGCTTGACGGTCGCTTCGACGTTGACACCGGACAGCATGCCGTCGCGGCCGATATCGGTGTACACCACCGACTCGGCACCGTAGTCCTGGAAGCGTTTCGCCAGGTCGACGACGTTCTGGCCGGTCAGTTTGGCCCAGCCGTCGACGGCGACATTGCCGTCCTTGGCGTCGAGACCGACGATGACATGGCCGGGGAAGGCGTCGCAGGCGTCACGCAGGAAACCGGGGGTCTTGACCGCAGCAGTGCCGATGATGACGTAGGTCAGGCCGAGGTCGAGATAGCGCTCGATGGTGTCGAGATCGCGAATCCCGCCCCCCAGCTGGACCGGCATGTCATCAGCCACTTCGGTCAGGATGTCGCGGATCACGCCGAGATTCTTCGGCTTGCCGGCAAAGGCACCGTTGAGATCGACGAGGTGCAGGCGACGAGCCCCCTGATCGCGCCAGTGCGTGGCGACTTCGACCGGGTTGTCGGAGAACACGGTGGCATCTTCCATGACACCTTGGCGCAAACGGACGCATTGTCCGTCTTTCAGATCGATGGCGGGAATGAGCAGCATGATTGCCAGATTTACAAATGGTTGGGTTGAGTCCACTGTTCCAGCGGACAATCCGGACTCGCCGGGATACTGGCGGTGTCCGACAAAAGCACGGTACGAGCCTCGCGGCGATCGCGTCCGAGCACGGCAGCGTACAGCACCCGGTCATGACCGAGCGCCCCACGCCAGTTAACTTTGATGATGCCGGCGCGATCCGCGCCATACCGCCGTGCGCCGCCCCAGGCCGACTGCGTCAGCTGGACATCGTGCACATCGCCGGACGGGTGATAGCAGCCGAGCACGGCACGGCCGACATCGTCGAGCAGCGCGGGTTTCGGTACATGTTCGGGCGGGCGGTCGGCCAGCGGCAGCAGGTTCACCAGCATCAGCAGCGCCATGGCACTCATGTCCGGGCCACGCATCCGCGGGCAGTGACGGATGTCATGCGTCGCTCCCGTCCCAGCCGATGAAATTGTCCAGCAGCCGCAGACCGGCCGCCGCGCTTTTCTCCGGGTGGAACTGGGTGGCGAACACATTGCCGCGCCCGAGGATGGCCGAAAAGGCAAACGGATATTCCGCAAAGCCGAGGCTCAATGCAGGGTCGGCCGGCGCCATGTAGTAACTATGGACGAAATAAAACCGCGCGCCATCTTCCACGCCGTCGAACAGCGGGTGACGGCGGGTCTGCCAGACTTCGTTCCAGCCCATGTGCGGCACCTTGAGCCGCGCACCGGCCGCATCGAGCTGGCCGCTCGGGAAACGCTTGACCGTGCCGGGGTAAAAACCGAGCGCGGCGGTGTCGCCTTCCTCGCTGTGGTCGAGCAGCAGTTGCGCGCCGACGCAGACACCAAAGAACGGCTTGTTGCGGGCGGCGTCCAGCACCACGTCGCGCAGCCCGGACTGCACCAGCCCGGCCATGCAGTCGCGCATCGCGCCCTGCCCCGGAAACACCACCTTGTCGGCAGCGGCCACCAGCTCGGGCCGGTCTGTCAGCAGGATCTCGGCCCGCCCGGCGGACACATGCTCCAGCGCCTGGGTGACCGAGCGCAGATTGCCCATACCATAATCGACGACTGCGATTTTCATGCCGTCAGCGTCCCTTTGGTCGACGGCGTGCGGCCGGCCATGCGTTCATCGGGTTCGACCGCCATGCGCAAGGCACGGCCAAAGGCCTTGAACACGGTCTCGGCCTGGTGATGGCTGTTGACGCCGCGCAGGTTGTCGATATGCAGCGTGACCATCGCGTGATTGACGAAACCGTGGAAGAACTCGCTGAACAGGTCGACGTCGAAGCTGCCGATCGTCGCGCGGGTGAATTCCAGGTTGTAGACCAGGCCCGGACGGCCGGACAGGTCGATGACCACGCGCGACAGTGCCTCGTCGAGCGGCACGTAGGCGTGACCGTAGCGGCGGATGCCGCGCTTGTCGCCGATCGCCTGCGCGAAGGCCTGGCCCAGCGTGATGCCGATATCCTCGACCGTGTGGTGCGCGTCGATATGCAGGTCGCCGGCCGCCTCGATATCGAGGTCGATCAGGCCGTGGCGCGTGATCTGGTCGAGCATGTGATCGAGGAAGGGCACGCCGGTCCGGAAGCGGCCGACCCCGGTGCCGTCGAGGTCGATCGACACCGTGATCTGGGTTTCAAGGGTATTGCGGGTAACGGTAGCTTGGCGCATGTCAGGCAAACAGTGCATTGAGGACCGCCAGCATGGCGGCATTGTCTTGTGGCGTGCCCACGGTCAGCCGCAGGCAGTTGTCGAGCATCGGGTGGGCGCCGTGCAGATTCTTGATCAGGATGCCGGCTTCCTTCAGCGCTGCATAGGTCGCAGGGGCATCCGGTACGCGGATGGTGATGAAATTCGCCTCGCTCGGATAGACGGTCAGTGCCGGCAGGCGGGCCAGCGCGTCGGACAGCCGGCGGCGTTCGGCGCGCAGCTGCGTTGCCTGCCGGTCCAGCACGTCGAGGTGTTCGAGCGCGAACAGCGCGGCAGTCTGGGTCAGCACGTTGACGTTGTACGGCAGCCGCACCTTGTCGAATTCGGTCAGCCACGCCGGACTGCCGGCCAGGAAGCCCAGTCGCAGCCCGGCCAGGCCGAGCTTGGACAGCGTGCGCATCACCACCACATTGTCGAATTCGCCCAGTCGCGGCAGGAACGAGTCGTCGGCAAAGGCGTGATAGGCCTCGTCGATCACCACCAGGCCCGGGCTGGCCGCGCGGATCACGTCCTCGACCGTGGCACGGTCGAAGCGCGGCCCGGTCGGGTTGTTCGGATAGGACAGGAAGGTCAGCGCCGGACGATGCTCGCGCACGGCGGCCAGTGTGGCGTCCAGGTTGATCTGGAAATCGTCGCGCAGCGGGACGCCGACATATGCCAGCCCGCAGAAGGTGGCGATCATCCGGTACATGACGAAACTCGGCTCGACCGCCAGCAATGTGGCCCCCGGTCTGGCCAGCGTCATCGCCACCAGCTGGATGATTTCGTCCGAGCCGTTGCCCAGCAGCAGATCCATGCCGGCCGGCACGCCGAAGCCGGCGGCGATCCTGGCCTTCAGGCCGGCCGGGGACGGGTCCGGATAGCGATTGATCAGTGCGTCGGCCAGTCTGGTCCCCATCTCGGCACGCAGCGCGTCCGGCAACCGGTACGGATTTTCCATCGCGTCGAGCTTCAGATAGCCCGAGGCATCGTGTACGTGGTAGGCCGCAAGTGCGGCAATTTCAGGGCGAATCAGTGGGGAGGTCATCTCTCAACTCGGGCACGACAACAATTTCGGCAGGCCGGGCAGTCGCCCGGACCTTCATTATGACGCCATCACGGGAAATACCCAGCACTGGATTGCCCGCTGCCGGGCAGCCCCGGCCATCAGTCGTGCAGGCGCATCTCGGCACTGCGTGCGTGGGCGATCAGCCCTTCTCCATGCGCCAGCGGACTGGCGATACGGCCCAGGGTCTGTGCCCCGGCCTCGCTGACGCGGATCAGGCTGGAACGCTTCTGGAAGTCGTACACCCCCAGCGGCGACGCAAACCGCGCGGTGCGCGACGTCGGCAGCACGTGGTTCGGTCCGGCACAGTAGTCACCCAGCGATTCGGACGTGAAACGCCCCATGAAGATCGCGCCGGCATGACGCAGCTGCGGCAGCCACGCTTCCGGATCGGCGACCGACAGTTCCAGGTGCTCGGGCGCGATGCGGTTGGAGATGTCGCACGCCTCGGCCAGGTCGGCGACCTGGATCAGCGCGCCACGGTTGGCCAGGCTGGCGGCAATGATGTCGCGGCGCGGCATGGTCGGCAGCAGGCGCTCGATGCTGGCGCGGACTTCGTCGATAAAGGCCGCGTCCGGACAGAGCAGGATGGCCTGGGCGATCTCGTCGTGCTCGGCCTGACTGAACAGGTCCATCGCGATCCAGTCGGCCGGCGTGCTGCCGTCACAGATGACCAGGATTTCCGACGGACCGGCCACCATGTCGATGCCGACCACGCCGAACACGCGACGCTTGGCGGCGGCAACATAGGCATTGCCGGGGCCGGTGATCTTGTCGACGGCGGGAATGGTTTCGGTGCCGTGGGCCAGCGCGGCGACAGCCTGGGCCCCGCCGACGGTGAACGCACGGTCGACGCCGGCCAGATAGGCGGCGGCCAGTACCAGGTCGTTGCGTTCGCCACCCGGCGTCGGCACCACCATGATGATTTCGCCGACACCGGCCACCTTGGCCGGCATGGCATTCATCAGCACCGAGCTCGGATAGGCGGCCTTGCCGCCCGGCACGTAGATGCCGACCCGGTCGAGCGCCGTGACCTGCTGGCCGAGCAGCGTGCCGTCGTCCTCGACGTAGCTCCACGAGCTGCTCAACTGGTGCTGGTGGTAGCGTCGTACCCGGTCGGCGGCCTGTTCCAGCGCGATGCGCGTCGCATCGGGGATGCGCCGGAACGCGGTTTCCAGTTCGGTGCGGGTCAGTTCCAGCGCCGTGGCGGACGCCGGGGTGAAACGATCGAAGCGGGCGGTATATTCGACCAGCGCGGCATCGCCACGCACCTTGACGTCTTCGACGATCGCGGCAACGGCGGTGTCGACCGCCGGATCCTGCGCGCTTTCGAAGGCGAGCAACTCGGACAGCGCGGCGTCGAAGCCGGCCTCGGCGGTATTCAGAATGCGGACAGACATGGACTCACACCAACACTAAAGTTCGTTACGGACCGGCGCGCCGGTCCCGGCGGGAACGCTCAGGACAGCGCGACCTTGATGCCCAGCGCCACCAGCACGCCGCCCAGCACGCGGTCGATGCCGCGTTGCAGGCGCGACATCACCCGGATCACGGCCGGATGCTGGATCGCCAGCACCAGCAGTGGCCAGTAAACCACGCCCAGCGCGAAAATGACAAAGCCGATCAGCGCTTTTTCGCCCAGTCCGGTATCCGGGCGGATCAGCTGGGTGAACACGCTGAAGAAGAACAGCGTGGCCTTCGGGTTCAGCAGATTGCACAGGAAGCCCTGCATGAAGGCAGCGCGCAGGCCGATCTGCTCGCGCGGCGCCGTGCCGACACTGGCCAGCCCGGGACCGCCGCGCGAACGCAGCGCCTGGATGCCGATCCAGATCAGGTAGGCTGCGCCGGCGTACTTGAGCAGGTTGAACAGCCACGGCGTGGTGGCAATCACCAGCGCCAGCCCGGCAATACAGTAGCTCATGTGAACCAGGATGCCGACATTGACGCCGGCGACGGTCGCCATGGCCGCCGCACGCGGATAGCGGGCGGCATTCTTCACCACCAGGAAGAAGTCCGGACCCGGACTCATCATCGCCAGCGTGGCGATGACCGTGATGGCCAGCAGGGTTTCCCACATGGTGCCGGCTCCTAGACCGCGACGCTGGACGCGAACGTGTCGAGCAGCGGGCGGATGATGTCGTGTTTGAGCTTCAGCGCGGCCATGTTGACCACCAGCCGCGAGCTGATGTCGACGATCGGTTCCACCGCGACCAGATCATTGGCCTTCAGCGTGTTGCCGGTCGACACCAGGTCGACGATGGCGTCGGCCAGCCCGACCAGCGGCGCCAGCTCCATCGAGCCGTACAGCTTGATGATGTCGACGTGAACGCCCTTCTTGGCGAAGTGGTCGCGGGCGATGCCCGGATACTTGCTGGCGATGCGCAGCCGCGCGCCCTGGCGCACGGCGGCCTCGTAGTCGAAGCCCTTGCGGACCGCGACCATCATCCGGCACTTGGCGATTTCCAGGTCCAGCGGCTGGTACAGGCCGGCGCCGCCGTGTTCGATCAGCACGTCGCGGCCGGCGATGCCGAGATCGGCCGCACCATGCTGGACATAGGTCGGCACGTCGGACGCGCGGACAATGATCAGCCGCACGTCCGGCTGGTTGGTGCCGATGATCAGTTTGCGCGAGGACTCCGGGTCCTCGGACGGAACGATGCCCGCCGCCGCCAGCAGCGGCAGGGTTTCATCGAAAATGCGGCCCTTGGAGAGCGCAATGGTAAGCATGAAGACGACTTTCTGAAGCGGTTCAGTCCAGCAGCGCGCGGCGTTCGCGCTCCAGCTGGGCGATATAGCGTTGCAACTGGTTCTGCAGCGGGTGGTTGAGATGGATGAACATGCAGCCGATACGATGCTGCTCGGCGCCGTTCTTCTGCTGCATGATCAGCCGGTTGCGGATTTCGAGTTCGACCGGCAGCGAGCCCTGCTGGCGCAGGTCGAGCGAGCAGTCGGAGAACACGGTGCCGATCTCGAAGCCGGGCGCATCGCCCGGCAGCACCAGCGACAGGCCGCCGAGACTGACATCGTAGATCGGCAGCGAGATGCCGCGTTCGCCATCCGGGTTCACGTAGTCGTGCAGGCGGCACAGCAGCGGGCTGGCCAGCGGGGTCTGGATGCGGAAATACTCGCGGCGCTGCAGCTTGATCACTTCGAGCGGCAGGTCGACGACAAAGGCCGGGCGATCTTCCCAGCTGATCAGCCGGGCCGGGCCGGTCACGAACTGGGTCTTGATGCCTTCCGGCGAGCAGACGAACACATTGCGGTCCGACGAGGCAATCTGGCGATTGACGTCATCGCCGGAGCCGATGTCGAACACCAGTTTGCCGGCCTTGGCATCCACCGCCAGCAGCCGGGTCAGCATGAAGGTCTTGCCTCGATTGGAGAACACCGTCACCAGGTTCGACGCGGCAATGACCCGGCGAATGTGATGGACGATCTCCAGCGGCGTGCTCATGGCGAATTTCGCCAGTTCGTCGCTGGGACGAAGCGGTTTGTGGAGCCCGTTGGTATCGCTGGGCTCGGCGGCTGGGGATTCGGCGGAATCGGTCACGTGTTTCTAATCCTGTGTGAATCTTGGGGTCAGGCCTGAAGGATGACGCCTAGCGGTCAGGGCCGATCAGCGCACCGATATCGTGGGCAAACACGTCGGCGCCGCTGCCGTACGGCACATAGACCCGCAGGCGACCGTCCGGATCGTACAAATACGTGCCGGCGCTATGATCGATGGTGTACTCGGCGGCATGATCGCCGGCGACCTTGCGGTAAACCACTTTGAAATCGCCCGCCACCCTGGCGATCGCCTCTGGCGTACCGGTCAGCGCCCGGAAGCGCGGATCGAATGCTCCAGCATAGGCGGCCAGCACATCCGGCGTATCGCGTTCCGGGTCGACGGAAACGAACAGCACCTGGACCTTATCGGCCCGGGCGCCGAGTTTCTTCATCGCATTGGCCAGTTCGGCCATGGTGGTCGGACAGGCATCGGGGCAGTGGGTGTAGCCGAAGAACACGGCGACGACCTTGCCGCGATAGTCCGACAGCCGGACCGGCTTGCCGCTGGTGTTGACCAGGGAGAAGTCGCGCGCATAGTCGATCCCGGTGACATCGGTCGCCGAGAAAGCAGGCGCCGCCGGCTCGGGCGAACAGGCGGCGAGACAGGCAACGAGCATAAGCGCCAGGGCGCGGATCAGGTATTTCATAGCGTCCACGCCAGTGCCCTCCCCGCAACGGGGATCAGGACATTGGCCAAGGCAGGTAGTGGTCCACAAGCAAGGCCGCGAACAAGCCGGAAAGATACCAGATCGAAAAGACAAACGCGCGGCGGGCAGTCGCGTGAGCATAACGACGATGCATGCCAAATGCAATCTGCAGGAAGCGGCCGTTCAGTGCCAGCGCAGCCAGCAGATACAGCCCGCCGGCCATGCCGGTCGCCACCGGCAGCAGTGTCACCGCCGACAGCAGCAGGGTGTACAGCAGCACGGCCAGGGTGGTGAAGCGCTCGCCGTGCGTGACCGGCAGCATCGGCAGGCCGGCACGGGCGTAGTCGTCGCGCCGGTACAGCGCCAGCGCCCAGAAATGCGGCGGCGTCCACACAAAGATGATGGCGAACAGCAGCAGCGCATCCCCGCTGATCTGCCCGGTGGCCGCGACCCAGCCGAGCAGCGGCGGCATCGCCCCGCTGGCGCCGCCGATAACAATATTCTGCGGCGTGGCCGGCTTCAGCCACAGCGTATAGACGATGGCGTAACCGACGAAGGTTGCCAGCGTCAGCCACATGGTCAGCGCATTCACCCGAATCCACAGTATGCCGAGCCCGGTCACCGCCAGCAGCACGGCGAACACCAGCGCCTCGACCGGCGCCAGCCGGCCGCTGGCCAGCGGCCGGCGCTCGGTGCGGCGCATGCGCGCATCGACCGTCCGTTCGACCAGACAGTTGATCGCCGCCGCGCCGGCCGCCGCCAGGGTGATGCCGACCCCGGTGGCGACGAACGTCACCGCATCCGGCCAGCCCGGCACCGCCAGCAGAAAACCGATCAGCGCGCAGAAAGTGATCAGTTGCACCACGCGCGGCTTGGTCAGCGACAGCAGCGCCGCCGCCTTGTCACGCCACAGCCCGGCAGGGCTCAGTACCGATTCACGCATGATGGACTCCAGGCAGCGGATGGGTCGGAAACGGTCTGTGCCGCCGACTGCCAGACCCGCCAGCCGAGCAGCACCACACCGGCCAGCAGCCAGGCACCGACCGCGTTGTGCGCGACGGCCAGCGGCAGCGGCAATTGCAGCAGGACATTGGCCATGCCGAGCAGCAATTGGGTCAGCAGCAGGACACCGAGCGCCAGCAGGTGCCGGCGCAGGCGGTGTTGCGGCCACAGCCGGACCAGCAGCAGGCCCAGTGACAGCGTCACCACGCCGGCACCGGCGCGGTGCAGCCAGTGGATGGCAGTCAGGTGATCGCTGGACAGCAGCGCGCCGGAGGCGGTTTCGCCCAGCGCGCGCCAGACATGAAAACTGTCGCGGAACAGCATGCCGTCCGGCAGCCATTCGCCGCGACAGGCCGGAAACTGCACGCCGCAGGCCAGCGCCGCGTAGTTGCTGCTGACCCAGCCGCCAAGCAGCACCTGGCCAACTACCGCCACCAGAACCAGCCCGACCCCCCAGCGCGCCCGCGCCGCCAGCCGGACCGGCGCCAGTCCGCGCTCGCGGGCCAGCAACACGGTCAGCAGCGCCAGCGTGCTCATGCCGCCGATCAGATGCAGCGTCACCACGGCGGGTTTCAGCAGCAGCGTGACCGTCCACATGCCAAGCAGGGCCTGCAGCACCAGCACGGCCGCCAGCGTGGTTTCCAGTGCCGGTGGCGGCAGGCCGGCCCGACGCGCGCGGCGCCAGCCGGCGACCGTCAGCGCCAGAATCGTCAGCCCGAGCAGACCGGCCGCATAGCGGTGGATCATCTCCTTCCAGGCCTTGCCGGCATCCAGCGGCTGGTCGGGAAAGCGGCTTGCGGCATGGTCCAGCTCATGGGCGGCAGCCGGCACCGACAGATGGCCATAGCAGCCGGGCCAGTCCGGGCAGCCGAGTCCGGCGTCGGACAGCCGCACATAGGCGCCGAGTGGCACCACCACCAGCGTCAGCCACCAGGCGATCCACACCAGTTTGCGCATCAGCCCATCCCCCGGTTGACCTTCATCACCTTGCCGATTTCGACCAGGGCGCGGCGTGGCTCGAATCCGGCCGGGTAGCGCAAGACCAGATTGCCGTGCGGGTCGATCAGGTACAGGTCGTCGAGCGGGTGCATCCCGGGCGCCAGCGCGACCAGCACCCCGGCATCCAGCGCCACGGCATGCACATCGTCGGCGTCGACACTGACCGTTGCCCCGGGCGGGTACAGCCAGACCACGTCGAGCCGCGAGGCCGCCTCGCCCTGCGCCACCCGCAAGCGGCGGGCATTGTCCAGCCGCTGACCGCAGTCGGCATCGCACGGCGCCGGCGCCCAGCTGGCCAGCACCCAGTGCCCCGGCGCGATCGCCACCGGCAGCGGCTGCACGATCAGCTGGCCATAGCTGGCGCCGCCGCGCGGCGGCCACCAGTAATAGGCCGCGGTGGCCAGCAGGATCGGCGCGGCGGTCAACAGCAGCAGCAGGATCAGGATGCGACGGGCGCGGCGGCCTCCGGCAGCGGGCGGGCTCATGGGCGTGTCCTTTCCGGGTGACGGACCAGCGCCGCGCAGACCGCCAGTGCGGCAATGGCCAGCAGTGCCCATTGCAGTGCATAGGCGTAATGCCGGTCGGGGGTCATGCCCCGCCCGGCCATCGTATCGAGCGGCTGCAACGGTGGATCGGTCCGGTCGGCGATCAGGCTGAGCGGCGCCAGCCTGACCCGATAGGCCGCCGCCAGCGCGGCCGGCGGCAGCGCCTGCCACACATCGCCGGCGTGATCCGGCCCGTCAAGCACGCGACGCACGCCCGGCCATGCTGCCAGCCGGCCGTCGACCCGGCCCGCGCCGGCCGGCAGTGCATCACGGGCGGCCCGATCGGCAAAACCGCGCACCACCAGTACGCTGCGGCCGTCGGCCAGTTCCAGCAACTCATGCACCCGCCAGCCCGGCTGGCCGTTGCGGGTCACGTTGTCGAGCAGGATCGGCGGCGAGACCACCCGGCCGACCAGGGTCACCCGCCGGCCGATCCAGGCACCGGTATCGGCCGGCAATTCATCCAGCATGACCGGTGCGTGGACCGCGCGCGCCGCCAGCTGCATGTCCGCTGCGGCCTGGCGCTGCCCGCGCTGCCACTGCCAGCCGGCCAGTGCCAGGCAGGCGGCGGCCACCATCATGGCAGCCAGCCACGGCATGGCCCGTCCGCGCCGTCTAGACTGGGAGGCACCGTCCTGCGAATCCGTCGCCATGAGATATGTCGCCATTGCCTTGCTCATCCTCATTGTCCTGAGCCTGGGCCACGCGCTGCGCCGCGTGCTGCGCCAGCCCCCGGGCTCCCGGGGCGCGGTGCGTGCGCTGACGGCACGCATCGCGCTGTCGCTGCTGCTGTTCGGTCTGCTGTGGCTCGGTGCGGCGCTCGGCTGGTGGGCACCGCACGGCCCGGGCCGGTAAAGGGCACGGTCACAGCCAGTAGACGAAGACGAACAGCATCAGCCACACCACATCGACGAAGTGCCAGTACCAGGCCGCCGCCTCGAAGGCGAAATGGTGGTCGGCATCGAAGTGCCCGCGCAGCACCCGCAGCCAGACCACCAGCAGCATGACCGAGCCCAGCAGCACGTGCAGACCGTGAAAGCCGGTCAGCATGTAGAACGTCATGCCGTAGGCGCCGGAGCCGAGGGTCAGGTTCAGGCTGCTGAAGGCGTGGTGGTATTCCCAGGCCTGCAGGCACAGAAAGGTCAGGCCAAGGGCAACCGTCGCGCCGAGCGCCAGCACCAGCCGGCGCCGCTGGCCGGCCAGCATGGCCCAGTGCGCGACGGTCACGGTCGCCCCCGACGACAGCAGGATCAGCGTATTCAGTGCCGGCAGCCCCCATGCTTCCATCGGCGTGTAGTCGCTTGCGGTCAGCGGGCCGGTGCTGGCCGGCCACGCGGCGCGGAAATCCGGCCACAGCCACTGGCCGGTCACCTGGCCGGACAGGTCGGGCAGCGCAATGGCGCGGACATAGAACAGCGCGCCGAAGAAGGCGCCGAAGAACATCACTTCGGAAAAGATGAACCAGCTCATGCCCCAGCGGAACGACTGGTCCACCTGGCCGGAGTAGCGTCCGCCGACCGACTCGCGGATCACGTCGCCAAACCAGCCGACCAGCATCCACACCAGCACCGCCGCACCGGCTGCCAGCAGCCACATCCCGGGTGCGATGCGGTTGACCGCCAGCGCCGCGCCCAGCCCGAGCAGGAACAGCGCCACGGCGCCGACCATCGGCCAGCGACTGGGGGCCGGGACGAAGTAGTCGCCGCTGTCGGGGGTATGTGCCTGCATGTCGTTCTCCTTATCCCGCAATCCATCTGACCGCCAGCACCAGCAGGACGATCAGGCACAGCACCAGCAGCAGCGCGGTCAGGATGATGTCGCGCGGCGAAATCTGCCGGTCGCGCTCGGCCGAGCGGCGGCCACGCACCCCGAAGAAGGCCGCCAGCACGGTGCGCAGCGTCTGCAGCACGGTCATGACCCGCCCTTCCCCGCCACTTCGATCACCCGGTACGACAGCGCCAGTGCGCCGACGCTGTCCGGCACCTGGCGATCGATCACGAACACCACCGGCAGCGTGCGCGACTCGCCGGGCTCCAGCACCATTTCGCGAAAGCAGAAACATTCCAGCTTGTGGAAGTACTGCGCCGCGCTGACCGGCGAATAGGCCGGCAGCGCCTGCGCCCAGATCCGGCGCTGGCTCTGGTTGACGATGCGGTATTCGACATGGGCGAATTCGCCCGGATGCACGTTCAGACTGGGCCGCAGCGGCACCAGCGACAACGGCGACCCCGGCTGCGGATTGGCGTCCAGCGCCACACTGAGGCTGCGGCTCAGGTCGACCTGGGTATTGGCCGGCGCCGCATCCGCCCGCGTCAGCTCGTTGAGCCCGAGTGCGGCGCAGATCTCGCGATAGAACGGAATCAGCGCAAAGGCGAAGCCGAACATCAGCACGGCAATCACCAGCAGTTTGTACAGCAGCACGCGGTTGCCGGCCGCACGATCCACCGTCGGGGCCGTCATCCGCCCAGCCCTCCGCTGATGGCCTGGCGCAGCATGACGCCGACAAAGCACGCCAGCGCGAACGCGGCGGCCAGCCAGGCGGTACGGGTCGCCGGTTTCATCGCCGCACCACCCGGCCGTTGAGGTCGAATTCGGCATGGGCGACCTCGGCCGGGTCCGAGAACGAGTGGTACGGCGCCGGGCTCGGCTCGGTCCATTCCAGCGTATCGGCACCCTCCCACGGCCGAGCCGGTGCCGGCGGCCCGTACCGGATTGTCCACAGCACGTTGTACAGGAAGATCAGCTGGCCGAAGCCGAACAGGAAAGCACCGATGCTGGCGACCTCGTTGAAGCCGGAAAACTGCAGGGCGTAGTCGGGAATCCGCCGTGGCATGCCGGCCAGGCCAAGGAAGTGCATCGGGAAGAAGGTGACGTTGAACCAGACCAGCGACCACCAGAAGTGGAAGCGGCCCATGCGCTCGTTGTACATCCGCCCGCTCCACTTCGGCAGCCAGTAGTAGGTGGCCGAGAACAGGCTGAACAGCGCGCCGGCGACCAGTACGTAATGAAAGTGGGCGACCACGTAGTAGGTATCCTGCAGTTGCACGTCGACCGCCGCCACCGACAGCACCACGCCGGACAGCCCGCCCATGGTGAACAGGCAGACGAAGCCGATGGCGAACAGCATCGGCGTCTCGAAGCTCATCGCGCCCTGCCACATGGTGGCGACCCAGTTGAATACCTTCACCCCGGTCGGCACCGCGATCAGCATGGTCGAGTACATGAAGAACAGTTGCGCGGTCGCCGGCATGCCGGTAGTGAACATGTGGTGCGCCCAGACCATGAACGACAGGATGGCAATGCTGGATGTTGCGTACACCATCGAGTGATAGCCGAACAGCGGCTTGCGGCTGAAGGCCGGAATCACCTGGCTGACGACGCCGAAGGCCGGCAGCGCCATGATGTAGACCTCAGGATGGCCGAAGAACCAGAAAATGTGCTGGTACAGCACCGGATCGCCGCCGCCGGCGGCATTGAAGAAGTGGGTACCGAAATGGCGGTCGGTCAGCACCATGGTCACCGCGCCGGCCAGCACCGGCATCACCGCGATCAGCAGGTAGGCGGTGATCAGCGAGGTCCAGACGAACATCGGCATTTTCATCAGCGTCATGCCCGGCGCGCGCATGTTCAGGATGGTGGTGATGATGTTGATCGAGCCCATGATCGAGCTGATGCCCATGATGTGGATGGCGAAGATGGTCATGTCCATGCCGACGCCCATCTGCGTCGACAGCGGCGCGTACAGCGTCCAGCCCGCTGCCGCGGCGCCACCCGGCACGGCGAATGACAGCATCAGCAGCAGGGCGGCCGGCGGCAGCAGCCAGAAGCTCCAGTTGTTCATCCGCGCGAAGGCCATGTCCGGGGCGCCGATCAGCAGCGGGATCATCCAGTTCATCAGCCCGGTAAAGGCCGGCATGATGGCGCCGAACACCATGATCAGCCCGTGCAGCGTGGTGAACTGGTTGAACAGCTCCGGTTGCCAGAACTGCAGGCCGGGCCGGAACAGTTCGGCGCGGATCGCCAGCGCCAGCACCCCGCCGGACAGGAACATGATGAAGGCGAAGGTCAGGTACAGCGTGCCGATGTCCTTGTGATTGGTCGCGTACAGCCAGCGCCGCCAGCCCTGCGGATGACCGTGATGGGGGGCGGCGTGCTCATCGTGGGCCAGGCCCGGTTCGACAACCGTCGTCATGTGAAGCCTCCTCAGGCGGTCTTGCCGCCGCGCGCGGCGACGATGTCCTTCGGCTGCACCACGTCACCGGTGTGGTTGCCGAAGGCATTGCGTTCGAAGGTGATGACCGCGGCGAGATCGGTATCGCCGAGCTGCTTGCCCCAGGCCGCCATGGCCGGGTTCTTCCGGCTGCCGTTGAGCACGATATCGATATGGGCGGCCGGCGCGCCGGTGGCGATGGCCGAGCCGGCGATGGACGGGAAGTTGCCGGGGATGCCGTGCCCGTCGGCCTGGTGACAGACGACACAGTTGGCCTGGTAGACCTTCTCGCCACGCGCCTTCAGGTCGGCCAGCGTCCACACCTTGTCCGGGTCGTCACGCTGCGCGGCCGCCTGTTTCTTCTGCGCGTCCAGCCACACCTGGTAGTCGGCCGGGCTGCGCGCATCGACCACGATCGGCATGAAGCCATGCTCCTTGCCGCACAGCTCGGCGCACTGGCCGCGATAGACGCCGGGACGGTCGATCTTGAACCAGGCATCGCGGACAAACCCCGGGATCGCATCCTGCTTGACCCCGAGAGCCGGTACCCACCACGAATGGATGACGTCATTGGCGGTGATGATCAGCCGGACCTTGCGTCCGACCGGCACCACCATCGGCTGGTCGACTTCGAGCAGGTATTCGGCGTTCCGGGGCACGTTGCGCTCGATCTGCGCGCGCGGCGTCGACAGGTTGCTGACGAAACTCAGCCCGTCATCGACATAGTCGTAACCCCATTTCCACTGGTAGCCGGTCACCTTGACCGTCATGTCGGCGCCGCTGGCGTCTTTCTGGGCAAGGATGGTGCGCGTGGCCGGCAGTGCCATGACGACCAGGATCACGAACGGGATCACGGTCCAGATCACCTCGACCGTGGTGTTTTCGTGAAAGTGCCGCGCCTGATGACCGGCCGCCTTGCGGTGGCGGAAGATCGAATAGAACATCACGGCGAACACCACGACGAAGATCGTCACGCACACCAGCAGCAGCATGGTGTGCAGATCGAAAATGTCGCGGGCAATCCGGGTGACGGGTGCCTGGAGATTCAGCGCCCAGTCCGCGCGCGCCGTCGGCGCGACAACGGCACAGGCCGTTGCGACGGTACGAATCATGGTTTCCCCCCGCAGAAATGGCGGACGGCGTCTTGTCACTCGCTGCGCCGTATCACCTCGGTATATGTAGCAACGATGGCGATGGGCAAGAAAGAAATTCCATTCGCAACAGTATGTTGCGATGCAGCGGGCGCAATAGCCCACCGTATCCGGGTGCGTCGCGCTACACTCGTCCGTCCGATCCTCACGGACATTCATCCATGGCCCAGGGCTATTTCCTTACCGGTACCGACACCGATGTCGGCAAGACCCATGTCGCCGTACAGCTGATCGAACGCTGGCGGCGCGACGGCCGGCGTGTGCTGGCGATGAAACCGGTGGCGTCCGGCTGCGAGCGTGCGGCCGACGGCACGCTGGTCAATGGCGATGTGGAGCGGCTGGTGGCGGCGACCGGCCAGCGCGACCGCGAGCTGATGAATCCCTATCGTTTCGAGCCGGCGATCTCGCCGCATTTCGCCGCCCGCGACGCCGGGGTCGAAATCAGCCTGGCGCGGCTGGTCGAGCATTACCAGTCGCTGGCCCGGCAGGCCGACATCGTGCTGGTGGAAGGGGCCGGCGGCTGGCTGGCGCCGCTGTCCGACCGGCTGGACATCGCCGACCTGGCGGTGGCACTGGATCTGCCGGTCATGCTGGTGGTCGGCATGCGCCTCGGCTGCATCAATCATGCGCGTCTCAGCGCGCAGGCCATTGTCGACCGTGGTCTGCCGCTGGCCGGCTGGATCGCCAACCGCATCGACCCCGACATGGCGCGCCATGAAGACAATCTGGCCACGCTGAAGGCGAAGATCGCCGCCCCGCTGTTGCTGGAAGTCCCGTACACCGGTCAGTGACGCCGATGAGGCGAACGCTGCTGTCGGGCCTGCTGGCGCTGCCGCTCGGCTATGGCGCCGCCAGCGTGCTGCTCGGCGACTGGCTGTCGTCGCCCGGTCGCCCGCTGGCGAACGGCGCCACAGTACCGGTCTACGCCTGCAGCAATGGGGTGCATGTCGATCTGGTCCTGCCGGTGCGGGACGCCGGCGGCACCGGACCCGATCTGTCCCGGTGGTTCCCGCCGTCCCACTTCCGCGCGGATGTCCGCGCGCTGGGCTGGCTGGGCTTTGGCTGGGGCAGCCGGCGCTTCTATCTCGAAACCCGCGACTGGTCGGACCTGCGCCCCGGCATTGCCCTGTCGGCTGCGCTGGGGCTGGACCGCAGCCTGATGCATGTCGGCTACCGGTCCGATCCGGCCGGGCAGCGCGACTGCCGCGCCGTGCCGCTGTCCCCGGCCGACTACCGTGCGCTGCAGCAGCGCATCCTCGCCCGCTTCGCCGCGCCGCTCACGCCGCTGGCCGGCATGGCCTATGGCGACCACGATGCGTTCTACCCGGCCAATGGCCGCTACAGCCTGCTGCAGACCTGCAATGTGTGGAGCGGCAGCCTGCTGCGCGACGCAGGAGTGAAGATGGGATGGTGGACGCCATTCGCCGGCAACGTACTCGGTCACCTGCGCTGAACGGCGTCCTTGCCGCTCAGGCGGTCAGTTCCAGCAGGGCGCGGTAGGCGTTGTCGAACAGCGCCAGTCCCTGCTGCTGCAACGTGTCGCCGACCTGGTCGAGGTCGATGCCGGCAGCGACCAGCGCGGCCAGTTGCGCATCGACCGCATCCAGTCCGGCCGTCAGCGTCGGCGCGGCTTCGCCATGGTCGCGGAAAGCGGCCAGCGTGGCGTCCGGCACGGTATTCACCGTGTCCTTGCCGATCAGGCCTTCCACGTACATCACATCGGAGTAGGCCGGGTCCTTGGTGCCGGTGCTGGCCCACAGCAGGTATTGCGGGCAGGCGCCATGGGCGCGCAGCGGCGCGAACTCGCTGCCGTGAAACCGTTCCAGATAGCGCTGATAGGCGCTCTTCGCCAGCGCCAGCGCGCTCTTGCCGCGCAGGGCCTCCGGCAGTTGCGGATCGAGCAGGCTGTCGACGCGGGACAGGAAGAAGCTGGCGACCGCCTTGACGTGATGCAGCGGCAGGTCGTCGTCCATGCGCGCATTCAGGCCGGCGATATAGGCGTCCCACACCGCCTCGACCTGGCGCAGCGAGAACAGCAGCGTGATGTTGACGTTGATCCCTTCGCGGATCAGCGTGCGGAAGGCGGCGATGCCGGCCGGCGTCGCCGGGATCTTGATCATGGCGTTGGGACGCGCAATCGCACGCCACAGCCGGCGGGCGGCCGCCAGCGTGCCGGCCTCGTCATCGGCGAGCAGCGGCGACACTTCCAGGCTCACATAGCCGTCTTCGCCATGGCTGCCGACATAGGCATCACGCAACTGGTCGCACGCCAGCTGGATGTCGGGGATGACCAGGGCTTCGTAACGCTCTTCGGCCGACAGTTTCGGCACCGCCTTCAGGCGGCCGAGATCGGTCTGGTAACGCGGATCGTGGCGAATGGCTTTTTCGAAGATGGCGGGGTTCGAGGTGACGCCGGCAATGCCGTCATCCCGGACCAGGCATTCCAGCGCGCCGGTCTGCAGCAGTTCGCGTGACAGGTTGTCGAGCCAGATGCGCTGGCCCAGCGGGCGTATGGCGGAGAGTCGCTTCATGAGGCTTGTCCGTTCTTGTTCTACAGGATTCAGACAAACATCCTAGCGCGACGGTTCCTTTGCCGCCACGTCCGCGCGCAATCCGCGCGCTATGGCGTGACCGCGTCCGGTTCGGCGACCCGCTCGCGCGGGAACGACACGCTGAAAGTACTGCCTTTTTCCAGCTCGCTGCTGACTTCCAGCCGCGCATGGTGGCGCGCCAGCACATGCTTGACGATGGCCAGGCCAAGACCGGTGCCGCCCGAGTTGCGCGAACGTCCCCGGTCCACCCGGTAGAAGCGTTCGGTCAGTCGCGGCAGGTGTTCGCGGGCGATGCCGATGCCGGAATCGGTCACGCTGAACACGGCGCGGTTGCCGTCGAACTGCCAGCGCAGGGTCACGGCGCCGCCGGCCGGCGTGTAGCGGATGGCATTGGACACCAGGTTGCCGAATGCGCTGTGCAGTTCGTTGACCGAGCCCCACAGCCAGCGGTCGCTCTGCTGCTCCAGCACCACCTCATGCCGGCCCTGCGACAGCCCCTGCGCCTCGACCAGCAGCACGCGCAGCAATTCATCCATGTCGACGCGGTCGGTCTGGGTGCCGCCGCCGTTCTCCAGCCGCGACAGCGTCAGCAGGTCCTCGACCAGGCTCTGCATGCGCCGCGCCTGCTCCATCATCAGCGGCAGGAACTGGCGCAGCACTTCGGGGCTGGGCGACTCCATGTCGACCAGCGTCTCGACAAAGCCGCCAATCACCGTCAGCGGCGTGCGCAGCTCGTGCGACACATTGGCGACGAAATCACGGTGCACGGTCTGCACCCGTTCCAGCTGGGTGATGTCGCGCGACAAGATCAGCTTGCGGGTCGAGTCGAACGGCACCAGCTGCACCGACAGCACCCGCTCGGTCGGCTGCGACTGGCGCAGGATCAGCGGCTGGCTGTAGTTCTGTTCGGTCAGGTAGCGATGAAAGCCGGGCTGACGCACCAGGTTGGCGATCTGGTTGCCGACGTCGCCCTTGCGGTCGAGGGCGAAGTGCTCGACCGCCATCGGGTTCAGCCATTCGATACGGTCGTGCTCGTCGAGCACCACCACGCCGTCCGGCATGGCTTCGCCGGCATTGATGAAGCGTTCGAGCACATTCGACAGCTTCTTCTGGTTCATGCTCTGCTGGCGCGCCTGGCGGTACAGCGCGGAGAAGATCTGCTGCCAGCTTCCCAGCCCCTCGGGAATGCGCTCCGGACGCGGATGGCGCATCCACTGGATCAGCAGCGCAACGTGGTACAGATGGAAGACCAGCCACGCCGCCAGACCGATCGCCAGCACGGCGAACAGCGCAGCGGCACCGGCGGTGAACCACGCAGCCAGTGCGAACAGGCACAGGACGCCGGCCCAGGCGGCACTGCGGGTCAGGAATGCCTTCATGCCTGGGCCGAGAAGCGGTAGCCCGTGCCTCGCACGGTCTGCACCAGCGAATCATGGCCGCTGCCTTCCAGCGCGCTGCGCAGGCGGCGGATATGAACGTCGACGGTACGCTCCTCGACGAACACATGGTCGCCCCAGACCTGGTCGAGCAGCTGGGCACGGCTGTGCACGCGTTCCGGGTGGGTCATGAAGAAGTGCAGCAGGCGGAACTCGGTCGGGCCGAGATCGAGCGGCTGGTCGCCGGCATAGACCCGGTGCGTGCCCGGATCGAGCTTGAGCCCGCGCACCTCGACTGCATCGTCGGTCATCTGCGGCGCGCGGCGACGCAGCACGGCCTTGATCCGTGCCTGCAGCTCGCGCGGCGAGAACGGCTTGGTGATGTAATCGTCGGCGCCGGTTTCCAGCCCGGTGATCTTGTCCTGCTCGTCGGAGCGAGCGGTCAGCATGATGATCGGCACGGCGCGGGTCCGCTCGTCGGCGCGCAGTTTCTTCGCAAACTCGATCCCGCTCTGGCCTGGCAGCATCCAGTCGAGCAGCACCAGATCCGGCAGGGCGTTCTTGACCAGTGTCATTGCGGCTTCCGCGCTGGCGGCACGCAGCACGTGGTGCCCGGACTGGTTCAGATTGAAGGCGATCAGTTCCTGGATCGCCGGCTCGTCTTCGACAAGCAGAATGTTGGCGGGCATGGGGGAAGTCGGGTCCTGGCTGCAAGAATTGTGGCAAGCATAGAAACGGCCTGTTACCGAAACATGACAAGTCACCTACAAAATGCAAATAGCGGAGAGCCGGGCCGCTCAGCCTGCCAGATCGGCCACCCTCGCCTCGGCCTGGTCGTCGCGCAACCGGGCAGCGAAATCTTCCGCCAGCAGCGGGCGGCTGAACCAGAAGCCCTGGATCAGGTCGACGCCGGCCGCCTGCAGGAAGGCGAACTGCCCTTCGGTCTCCACCCCTTCGGCCACCAGGCGCAGGTTCAGGTGCTTGCCCAGCGAAATCACGGCGCGCACGATGGCGGCGTCTGAATCGTCGTTCTCCAGGTCGCGCACGAAGCTCTGGTCGATTTTCAGCAGGTCGACCGGGAAGCGCTTCAGATAGCTGAGGCTGGAGTAGCCGGTGCCGAAGTCGTCGATCGACAGCTGTACCCCGAGCTGTTTGAGCTCGGACAGCGTGGCGATCACCTGCCGCACATCGTGCATGACGATGCTCTCGGTCACTTCCAGTTCCAGCCATTGCGGCGCCAGACCGGTCTCGACCAGCGCATCAGCCACCTGGGCGACGAAGTTCGGCTGCTGGAACTGCCGGCCGGACAGGTTGACCGCAACCGTGATCGGCTCCAGCCCCTGCCGCTGCCAGACAACGGCCTGCCGGCAGGCTTCGCGGATCGCCCAGTCGCCGATCTGCACGATCAGCCCGCTTTCCTCGGCGATCGGGATGAAACGTCCCGGCGAGATCATGCCGTATTCGGGATGCTGCCAGCGCATCAGCGCCTCGGCACCGACGATGCGGCCGCTGATGGCATCCACCTGCGGCTGGTAGTGCAAACACAGCTCGCCGCGCAGATGGGCCGTGCGCAGCTGCACTTCCAGCTCCAGCCGCTCGGCGGCGCGGTCGTTCATGTCGCTGCTGTAGAACTGGAAGGTATTGCGTCCGCGCCCCTTGGCCTGGTACATCGCCGCGTCGGCGTTGCGGATCAGGTGATCGGCCTCGATGCCGTCACGCGGATACAGGCTGATGCCGATCGACGGCGTGGTCGACAGTTCACGTTCGCCGACCCGGAACGGCACCGACATCGCGGTGACGATGCACGAGGCCACCTCGCCGGCGCCCTGCTCGGTGGCACCGGGCAGGATGATCAGGAATTCGTCGCCGCCCAGGCGCGCCAGCGTATCGTCCGGGCCAATGAATTCGTCCAGCCGGCCGGCTACCGCCTTCAGCACTTCGTCGCCGACGGCATGGCCTAGCGAATCGTTGATGTTCTTGAAGTTGTCCAGGTCGATGAACAGCACGCCGATCGGCCGCTCCTGGACTTCGGCCTCGTCGATCGCATGCGACAGGTGCTGGTACAGCGCATAGCGGTTGGCCAACCCGGTCAGCGCATCGAAGCGCGCGTAATACTCGATGCGCGCCTCGTTGAGTTTCTGCGCGGTCACGTCGTTGATGGTGCCGATCAGCCGCTGCGGCCGACCCAGCACATCAGGGTCGACAAACTGGCCGCGAGCCTGCACCCAGCGCGTTTCGCCGTTGCGCACATTGACCCGGTGCGTGCTTTCCACCCGTTCCGGCGGCACCCGCTGCCAGCCGGTGAATTCGGCTTCGACCCGGGCGCGATCCTCTTCATGCAGATGGGCAAACCAGGCTTCGAGCGGCAGTTCCAAGTGGCTTGAGTGCAGGCCGAAGCGGCGCAGCACCGAGCCGGTCAGCACGATTTTGCCGCTGGACAGGTCCATTTCGTACAGCGCGGTATCGGACGCTTCCAGCGCCAGCCGCAACCGGGCCTCGCTGGCGGCCAGCGCGGCCTCGGTCCGGCGCCGCGCGCTGATGTCGCGCGCCTGCAGGCACATGACGGTCTCGCCGGTCTCGCGCACCAGCACGCTGCTGGTCACTTCCGCCGCGACTTCGGTGCCGTCCGCCAGCCGCAGCGTGCATTCGAACAGTTCGCTTTGCCGGTCCAGTCCGCGCAGGTACAGCGCACGCCAGCGATCCGGCTCCAGCTGCGGCATCAGGCTGCCGATGCGCCGTCCAATCAGGATCTCGTCGTTCCGTGCCAGGCAGCGGGTTGCCTCGCGATTGGCGTAACTGACCGTGCCGTCGGCAAACACCCACAGCACCAGCTCGGCGCTGTTGTCGACCGAGTTCTGTGTCAGTCGCAGTCGCCGTTCGCTGCGCTCCAGCCGCTTCAGCTGCGCGAGCAGTACCAG
Organism: Microvirgula aerodenitrificans DSM 15089; assembly: GCF_000620105.1. Classification (NCBI taxonomy): domain Bacteria; kingdom Pseudomonadati; phylum Pseudomonadota; class Betaproteobacteria; order Neisseriales; family Aquaspirillaceae; genus Microvirgula; species Microvirgula aerodenitrificans. Next base: position 26,747 of record NZ_JHVK01000012.1, read on the forward strand.
CAGCAGGGCAGTCAGGCCGGCCATGGTCAGGGCCAGCAGCAGGCCCTTGGACAGCATCTCCGCCCACCAGCCGGCCAGCGCCCGGGACTTGCTGCGGCTGACGCTGACCACCAGCGGCAGTTTCTCCAGTGGCGCAATGGCGACCAGCCGGGTGTCGCCGTCCAGCACCGATTCGAACAGCCCGCCCTCGCGGCGATCGCGGATCAGCCCCGAGACGATGCGGGCGCGCTGTGGCGATGTTGTCTGCGCCAGGCTCTGTTCCGGAAACGAAATCAGCCGGGTACCGTCCTGCTGCAGCAGATCGATCGCGGTATCGTCGTCAATGCCCAGCGTGCGGTAGAACGCCTGAAAAAAACCGGGATCGATCCCCGCCATCACCACGCCATGCAGGCGACCGCCACTTTCGATCGGCGCCGCCATCGGCACGAACTGATGCTGGTTGATGCGGTTGGCGACCGGCCGGCCGAACAGAAACGCCTGCGCCGGGTTGCGACGCAGCGACTCGAAGACTTCGCGCCCGCGAATGTCCAGCTGGTGCACCGGGTAGACCATCGAGGTGGCGACCACGTCGCCGTGACGATCGGCCACGGTCAGGAAATTGGATTGCGGATCGAGCATCAGCGCATCGCGCAGCACGTCGTGCAGCGCCGCCTCGTTGCGCTTTGCCAGCAGGGCCTGCACTTCCTCGGAACGGGTCAGGGACATCAGTTGCCCGGTCGAGGCGCGGAAGACTTGCGAGAAATGGGCAGCCAGCACCCGGGACAGGGAACCAAGCTGGCTGCGTTCGGCTTCCAGCGCATTGCGGTAGCCGTGCCAGCCGGTAATCAGCAGCCCGGAAGTCACCAGCAGCACAAGCAGGCAGAAACCGATCACCAGGATCCGGCGCAGCCGGTCGATCGGATACAGGCTCAACGGCAGGTGGGAAGGGATGCGTTCAGCCATGATGCGCGGGGGACTGAGTGCGGTCGGGCATGCGCAGCCGCCCCAGGGCCGGATGGCAGCGCAAACAGGGAGAACCGGTGAGCGAAGGACGACGCCCGTCAGGCCGCAGCCCCCGTGCCCGGGATGGCCGGCCCTGCTGTACGCTCCACTCCCTGCCTTCCCGCCCCAAAGTCACGCTCCCGTTATGCTATTCGTAATAATAAAGGCGGGTCGATTATGCCTTGTGTGAAACAAAAGCACACCGTTGGCACAAAATTATCTTTCAGCCGCTTCGGCAGGGGTCAAATCTACACCAGACAGGCCGTGAACTGCAGCACAAATCACAGTTTCAGGCGGTGGCGACAAGCACTGGCTCCTTGAGTAACGACCCATGCCGGGCAGAGTATTCAGACAAATCATATTGATAGCGGGCACCAGCTTCCCGACTAAGTACATGAGCATAAAAAATCGCCCCGAACCGAAAATTCCGGCACGGGGCGATTTTTTGGCTTTTTTGCTTACTTGCGTCGTTGCGGCGGCAGGTCGGTACACACGCCCAGCGCCACCTCGGCCGCCATGCCGACCGATTCGCCCATGGTCGGGTGCGGATGGATGGTCTTGCCGATATCCTCGGCATCGCAGCCCATTTCAATCGCCAGGCAGATTTCACCGATCATGTCGCCGGCATGCGGTCCGACAATGGCACCACCGACGATATGGCCGCTGTCGGCATCAAAAATCAGCTTGGTGAAGCCTTCGTCGCGGCCATTGGCGATCGCGCGGCCGCTGGCGGCCCACGGGAACACGCCCTTGCTGATCTTGCGACCGGCCTTTCTGGCCTCATCCTCGGTCACGCCGACCCAGGCGACTTCCGGATCGGTGTAGGCGACGCCCGGAATCACGCGGGCATCAAAATACGCCTTGTGGCCGGCGCAGTTTTCCGCCGCCACATGCCCCTCGTGTACCCCCTTGTGCGCCAGCATCGGCTGGCCGACCACGTCGCCGATGGCGTAGATGTTGGGCACGTTGGTCCGCTGCTGCTGGTCGACCGGGATAAAGCCGCGTTCGTTGACCAGCACACCGGCGTTTTCCGCACCGATCAGCTTGCCGTTCGGCGCACGGCCGGCGGCAACCAGTACCAGGTCGTAGCATTGCGGGCCGGCCGGGGCCTTTTCGCCCTCGAACGTGACCCAGATGCCGTCTTCCTTCGCCTCGACCGCCGTGGTGCGGGTGTTCAGCATGATGTTGTCGAAGCGGTGGCTGTTCCACTTTTCCCACACCTTGACCAGATCGCGATCCGCGCCCTGCATCAGGCCGTCCATCATCTCGACCACGTCGAGACGCGCACCCAGCGTCGAGTACACCGTGCCCATTTCCAGGCCAATGATGCCGCCACCGATAATCAGCATGCGTTTCGGCACCGAACGCAGCGCCAGCGCGCCGGTCGAATCGACGATGCGCGGGTCCTCGGGAATGAATGGCAGCTTCACCACCCGGCTGCCGACGGCAATGATCGCCTGCTTGAAGCGGATCACCTTGCGTTCGCCGGTCTGTTCGCGGCCTTCGCCCAGGGTCACGCTGACCTCGAGATGGTTCGCATCGAGGAAGCGGCCTTCGCCGCGCACGATATCGACCTTGCGCGCGCGGGCCATGCCGGCCAGGCCACCGGTCAGCTTGCCGATGACCTTGTCCTTGTAGGCGCGCAGCACGTCGACGTCGACTTCCGGCTTGCCGAACTTGATGCCGTGGCTTTCCAGGTGGGCCACTTCGTCGATCACCGCCGCGTTGTGCAGCAGAGCCTTGGACGGAATGCAGCCGACGTTCAGGCACACGCCACCCAGCGTCGAATAACGCTCGACGATCACGGTCTTCTGACCCAGGTCGGCACTGCGGAACGCGGACGAGTAGCCACCGGGCCCGCCACCAAGCACCAGCACATCGCACTCGATGTCGGCATTGCCGGCAAAGGCGCCTGCGGCAGCGACGGGTGCGGCCACCGGGGCAACTGGCGCAGCAGCAGGGGTGGCGGCAGCGGCCGATCCGGCCTCCAGCAGCACGATCACGTCACCTTCGCCGACCTTGTCGCCGACCTTGATCCGGACTTCCGTCACCACGCCGGCAGCTTCTGCCGGTACGTCCATGGTCGCCTTGTCCGTTTCCAGCGTGACCAGCGTGTCATCCTTCTCCACCCGGTCGCCCACTTTCACGGACACTTCGATCACATCCACGCCCGCATGCCCGCCGATGTCGGGAATCTTCAGTTCGATTTGGCTCATAGGTTTTCCCGGGCATGGACGAGGGCGTTGCCGCCGCCCATGCCTGAATTCTGTTTGTGGGTCTGCGGCATGCCGCCACCAGGACGGCATGCCGTTTCCGGCGTCACAGCATCAGGCGGCGGATATCACCCAGCACCTGGCTCAGGTAGCTGGTGAAACGCGCAGCGGCCGCGCCGTCGATCACGCGGTGATCGTAGGACAGGCTCAGCGGCAGCATCAGCCGCGGCGCGAATTCCTTGCCGTTCCACACCGGCTTGATCGCCGACTTGGACACGCCGAGGATGGCGACTTCCGGGGCATTGATGATCGGCGTGAACGCCGTGCCGCCAATACCGCCCAGGCTGGAAATCGAGAAGCAGCCACCCTGCATGTCGCCCGGCAGCAGTTTGCCGTCGCGGGCCTTTTTCGCCAGCACGCCGGTTTCCTGCGCAATCTCGATCAGGCTCTTCCGGTCAGCGTCCTTGACCACCGGCACCACCAGACCATTGGGCGTGTCGGCGGCAAAGCCGATATTCACGTATTGCTTCAGCACCAGGTTGTCGCCGTCCAGCGACGCATTGAAGGCCGGGAATTTCTGCAGCGCCTTGACCGCGGCCTTGATCAGGAAGGCCAGCGGCGTCAGCTTGACCCCGTCCGCCTTCAGCTCTTCGCCCATCTGCTTGCGGAAGGCTTCCATGTCGGTGATGTCGGCCTCGTCGAACTGGGTCACATGCGGAATCATTACCCAGTTGCGCGACAGGTTGGCGCCGGAAATTTTCTTGATCCGCGACAGCGGTTCGCTGGTCACCGGACCGAACCTGGCGAAATCGACCTTCGGCCACGGCAGCAGGTCGAGGCCCGAGCCGTTGACCGGCGCAGCGGCGACGGCCGCGGCCGGGTTCTGCAGCACGCCCTTGACGAAGGTCTTGACGTCGCTTTCGGTAATGCGGTTCTTGCGGCCGGTGCCGGAGACCTTCGACAGGTCGACACCCAGCTCGCGCGCCAGGCGGCGGACCGACGGTCCGGCATGGGCGCTGACAAAGGCGACCTGATCGACCGGAGCGACCGCACGCGGCGCTGCCGCCACGACCGGGCTGGCAGCCGGCGCGGTCACGACAGCGGCCGGTGCCGCCACCGGGGCCGGGGCGGCGGCCGGCGAGGCGGCAGCCTGGCCTTCAGCCTCGATAACGACAATGGCGGCGCCCTCGCCGACCTTGTCGCCGACCCTGACCTTCACTTCCACCACCAGACCGGCAGCGGTAGCCGGCACGTCCATGGTCGCCTTGTCGGTTTCCAGCGTGATCAGCGTGTCGTCGACAGCAATCCGGTCACCGGCCTTGACCGCAACGTCGATCACGTCGACGCCGTCATGGCCGCCGATATCCGGCACGGTCAGCGTTTGCCGGCCACCTGCTGCTGCGGGAGCGGCAGGTGCGGCCGCCACCGGAGCCGGGGCAACAGCGACCGGGGCAGCTGCAGGGGTAGCAGCTGCAGGGGTGGCAGCTGCAGGGGCAGCGACCGGCGCCGCAGCGGCCGATTCAGCCTCCAGCAGCACGATCACGTCACCTTCGCCGACCTTGTCGCCGACCTTGACCCGTACTTCCTTCACCACGCCGGCGGCTTCTGCCGGTACGTCCATGGTCGCCTTGTCCGTTTCCAGCGTGACCAGCGTGTCGTCCTTCTCCACCCGGTCGCCCACTTTCACGGACACTTCGATCACATCCACGCCCGCATGCCCGCCGATGTCGGGAATCTTCAGTTCGATTTGTTGGCTCATGTCTTGTCCTTGGCCAGACGCGAGGCGGCGAATCCGCCCGCCCCGCGCCCGAGGGGCCCCGCCGGCTGGCGGGGGCCCGGTTCATCCCTTACCCGCTTATACCGTCCACGGGGCCGGCTTGTCGGCCTGGATACCGTATCTGGTGATGGCTTCCTCGACCCGCGCGACATCGATCCGGCCTTCGTCGGCCAGCGCCTTCAGTGCCGCCACGGCGACCTGGTAGCGGTCGACTTCGAAGAAGCGGCGCAGGTTGGCGCGGCTGTCCGAACGGCCGAAGCCGTCGGTGCCCAGCACGGTGTAGCGTCCCGGCACGAATTCGCGGATCTGGTCGGCGTAGGCGCGGATGTAGTCGGTTGCAGCCACGCACGGGCCCTGACGTCCGCCCAGTTGCGTTTCCACGAACGACTGGCGAGCGGTCGCGACCGGATGCAGGCGGTTGTAGCGCTCGGTTTCGCGGCCGTCGCGGGCCAGCAGGTTGAACGAGGTCACGCTCCAGATATCGGCGCTGACGCCGAAATCGTCGCGCAGCAGCTCGGCGCCGGCGATGACTTCGTTGAGGATGGTGCCCGAGCCCATCAGCTGGACCTTGAGTTCGCTGTCGGCACCGGCCTTCAGCAGGTACATGCCCTTGAGGATGCCGTCGATCGCCGCATCGCCTTCCGGCAGCGCCGGGTGGGTGTAGTTCTCGTTCATCAGGGTGATGTAGTAGTACACATCTTCCTGTTCGACATACATGCGCTTGAGGCCATCCTGCAGGATCACGGCCAGTTCGTAGGCATAGGTCGGGTCATAGGACACGCAGTTCGGGATCAGCCCGGCCTGGATGTGACTGTGGCCGTCCTCGTGCTGCAGACCTTCACCGTTCAGCGTGGTCCGGCCGGCGGTGCCGCCGAGCATGAAGCCGCGGGCGCGCAGGTCGCCGGCCGCCCAGGCCAGGTCGCCGACGCGCTGGAAGCCGAACATCGAGTAATAGATGTAGAACGGCACCATCGGGATGCCATGGTTCGCATACGAGGTGGCGGCAGCGATCCACGACGACATCGCGCCGGGTTCGTTGATGCCTTCCTGCAGCATCTGGCCGTCCTTGGACTCCTTGTAGAACATCAGCTGGTCGGCATCCTGCGGCACGTAGTTCTGGCCCTGGCTGGACCAGATGCCGTACTGGCGGAACATGCCTTCCATGCCGAAGGTACGCGACTCGTCAGGCACGATCGGCACGATCTGCTTGCCGATGTTCTTGTCCTTCAGCAGCACGCCAAGCATGCGCACGAAGGCCATGGTGGTCGAGAATTCGCGGCTTTCGCTGCTCTTCAGCAGCGCGTCGAACACGTGCAGACCCGGGATCGCCATCGGCGCCTTGACCGGCAGGCGCGACGGCAGGTAGCCGCCGAGCGCGCCGCGACGGCTGCGCATGTACTGCATTTCCGGGCTGTCGTCGGCCGGCTTGTAGTACGGGACTTCGTGTTCGAGCTGCTCGTCGGTCACCGGAATGCCGAAGCGGTCGCGGAAGCGGCGGATGGAGTCGATATCCATCTTCTTTGCCTGGTGGGCGATGTTCTGCGCCTCGCCGGAACGACCCATCGCGTAGCCCTTGATGGTCTTGGCCAGAATCACGGTCGGGCGACCGCGCGCATTGGTGGTCGCTTCGTGGTAGGCCGCATAGACCTTGTGCGGGTCATGGCCGCCACGGTTCAGCGCCCAGATCTCGTCGTCGGACATGTTGGCGACCATTTCGCGCAGCTCCGGATACTTGCCGAAGAAGTGTTCGCGAACGTAGGCACCGTCCCTGGACTTGAAGGTCTGGTAGTCGCCGTCGACGCACTCGTCCATGCGCTTCTTCAGCAGGCCATGGGTGTCCATCGCCAGCAGCGGGTCCCAGCGGCTGCCCCAGACAACCTTCAGCACGTTCCAGCCGGCGCCGCGGAAGTCGCCTTCGAGTTCCTGGATGATCTTGCCGTTGCCGCGCACCGGGCCGTCCAGACGCTGCAGGTTGCAGTTGACCACGAAGATCAGGTTGTCGAGGCCTTCGCGTGCGGCCAGCGCGATCGCGCCCAGGCTTTCCGGCTCGTCCATTTCGCCATCGCCACAGAATACCCAGACCCGGCGTCCCGGCGTACGCGCCAGCCCGCGGCTCTCCAGATACTTCAGGAAGCGGGCCTGGTAGATGGCCATCAGCGGGCCCAGGCCCATCGACACGGTCGGGAACTGCCAGAAGTCCGGCATCAGCCACGGGTGCGGATACGACGACAGGCCATGACCGTCCACTTCCTGGCGGAAGTTGTCCAGCGCGTCGGCGGACAGGCGGCCCTCGATAAAGGCGCGCGCATAGATGCCCGGCGCGGAGTGCCCCTGCACATAGATCAGATCGCCGTCCTGCTCTTCGTTCGGCGCACGCCAGAAGTGGTTGAAGCCCACGTCGTACAGCGTCGCGGCTGACTGGTAGCTGGCGATGTGGCCGCCCAGCTCGAGATCCTTCTTGCCGGCGCGCAGCACCAGCGCCATCGCGTTCCAGCGGATGATCGAGCGGATGCGGTGTTCGAGTTCGTGATTGCCGGGCGACTTCACTTCCTTGCCGACCGGAATGGTGTTCCGGTAGGCCGTCGTCGCGTCGAACGGCAGGTGCGCGCCCTGGCGGCGCACACGTTCAACCATTTGTTCCAGCAGGTAATGGGCGCGCTCGGCGCCGTCGCTGGCAAGCACCGATTGCAGTGCTTCCAGCCATTCCTGGGTTTCCTGCGGGTCGATGTCGTTGTGCAGGGGTTCGGTCATGTCTCATCCACCTCAAACGAGTTATCCGGCTGGCGTCAGTCTTCCGCCGGAAAGCGAAATCGCGTGTTGCGCGAATTTGTAATGATTGGAAACGAACAGCTTATGTCGTTTTTTGTACACCGGATTGTGTCGCAAGTCGGTTTTTTTTGCAGCCGTTTTCGTTCACGTCAACCAGTCACGTCGACGGCAACGACACCCGTCATGTTGCGCTGCAGCGCGGCAAAACCGAACATTTCAGCAAATAATTGCCAGTACAACAGCATTTTTCACTGCCCCGGAGCCCGCTGCCTCCGCTTTTGACCCTTTGGCGCGGCAATGTTGCTTTGCGAAAGAAATTGTCACCGCATCCGCAAATGCAGCGTGTTCGCCACACAATCGTCACTATAACCGGATTGTCGAACACGCCAAGGGGGTCGGCAGCAAAACGCCGCGACGGAAGCGCGGCGCTGGAGACGGAAGAGGCTGGATCCAGTCAGGCGGACTGCCGTGCCCGCGACGGATCCTGTCAGTCGGGCATGCACCGACGCCACGGTGACCGTCGGTGCCCACCTGACATCAGCAGTCTTAACGGCGTTCGTTCTTTTCTTCCTTGACGATGGGCGTCAGTTCGTCGACGCGGGCGTCGATACGCGAACGGACGTAGAAATCGTCGCCCCAGGCATCGCGGGCGAAACGGTACTGCTCCAGCGCCGCACGATAATTGCCCTCGTAATAGAACTGCTGGCCAAGTGCGAAGTGGTAGCGCATCACGTCGCGGTCCGCGTAGATGCGCGCCAGCCGCTGCCACAGCACGGCGCTGTCCGGGCGGCGGGTGACTTCACGTTCGGCCAGGTCGCGGGCCGGATCGAGCCGCTTGCCGGCGATCAGGCTGTCGATCTCGCCATAGGCCAGCGCCGGCGCATCCGGGAAGCGCGCCCGGCCGTCATGGTAGAGCCGTGCCGCCACATCGTAATTGCGCGCCGCCAGTTCGATGGCCGCTTCCTGGCCGATCAGCCACGGATTCGGCTGGCCGGCCAGCGCGGCCGCCCGCCGGTTCGCGTCCCGCGCGCCGGCAATGTCGTTCTGTGCCAGCAGGGCAGCGGACAGCCCGTACCACTGGGCCATTTCGCTGACATAGCGGCGATCGCGGATCGCATCGCGGTAGAAGCGTGCCGCCGCCAGCGGTTCCATCACCGCAACACGGGACTTCTCCCGCGCCAGCAGGAATTCGACCGAGTCGGCCGGCATCCGTGCCGGCTGGCTGGCCGCACGGTTCTCGGCGTCGGACACCCGTTCGGAGGTCACCGGGTGGGTACGCAGGAAAGCCAGCGCATTGTTGTCGTTGATGCGGTTGGTCTTTTGCAGCCGCTCGAAGAAACTGCCCATCGCCCGGGAATCGAAACCGGCCTTGCCCAGCGTCTGGATGCCGACACGGTCGGCCTCGCGCTCGAAGTCGCGGCTGAACGACAGCTGGTTCTGGATCGCCAGACCCGGGCCGGCAGTCGCGGCGGCAATCGCCGCGTTGGCGCCACCACCGGCGCTGGCGGCCAGCACGGCGGCCAGCATGCCGCCAAGCGCCATCAGGTTGCCCAGCCCGCGCTGCTCCATCTGCCGCGCGATATGGTGCTGGGTCACGTGCGCCATTTCGTGCGCCATGACCGAGGCCAGTTCGCTTTCGTTCTGTGCCGCGACGATCAGCCCGGTATGGATGCCGATATAGCCGCCGGGCATGGCGAAGGCGTTGATCTGGTTGTCGTCGATGGCGAACAGCCGGTAATGCTGGGCCGGGTCGGGGCTGGAATTGGCCAGCCGCACCGACATCCGCCTCAGGTAGTCATCCAGCTCGGCATCGCCAAGCAGGGCATTGTTCTCGCGCAGCCAGCGGAAGCCGTCGCGGCCGGCGCGCGCTTCGTCGCTGCTGGTAAAACCGGCTTGCGCCGAATCCCCCAGATCGGGCAGCAGGATCTGGGCCGGGACAGTCGGGCTGACCAGCAGGCAAGCCAGCAGGAGGGCGGACGATGTTCTCATGCGGTCAATCATAGCCGCCAAACCGGTCATCAGTCTTGCCGCGAAGACGACTTTCGCCACGGCAGCCGCGTCCAATCTGGGTACACTCGGGGTCATTCCCGTTTCCGATCCGCCTGCGCATGAACGGCTTCTCCTCTTCCTTCCCGCCCGCACCGGAGCGTGCCACCGACGATGCCGGACAGCCGCGCTGCGGTCGTTACGCCGGTCTGATCGCCGATACCGGCTGGTCGGCACTGGCCCTGTCCCCGTTCGCCCGTCTGAGCCGGCGGCTGCGGCACAAGCGCTGGCAATACGCCGGCATCAGCCATCCGCGCTTCTTCGTCGGCATGGCGGTCGTCGACGCCGGCTGGATCGCTTCCGGCTTCTGCTACGTGTTCGACCGCAGCAGCCGGCGCATGGTCGCCGCCTGCGCCAGCGACGGTCTGCCCGGCCTGCACGCACATGTGGCGGATACGCCACTCGGCGACGCGCACTATGCGCGCGGGGCGGTCCGGCTGGGTTTCGTCCGCCATCCCGACCGGCTGGAACTGGCGGTCAGCGCCGACGGGCTGCGCCTGGCCGCCCACCTGCCGACGGCCCCCCTGCCACCGGTACTGTCGGTGATCGCCGTGCCGCAGGGCGGGATCGCGCATGTCACGCACAAGACCGGCGGACTGGCACTCAGCGGCTTTGTCGACGCCGGTGGCGAACGCTATTCGCTCGACGGTGCCGTGGCATCGCTTGACCACTCCAGCGGGCTGCTGGCCCGTCATACCCGCTGGCGCTGGGCCAGCGCCTTTGACGGCCGCCTCGGCCTGAATCTGCAGCAGGGCTATCTGGGCGAGGCGGAAAACGCGCTGTGGATGGATGGCCGGCTGATACCGGTCGGCCCGGTCAGCATCGAGCATGGCACCGACCCGCTCGAACCATGGCGCATCCGCGACCGCGACGGGCTGGTCGATCTGCATTTCAGCCCGGAAGGCGCCCGCCATGAGGACCGCAATCTGGTGCTGGCATCGACCCGCTATGTCCAGCCGGTCGGCACGTTCAGCGGCAGCCTGCGCGCCGGTCCCGACGGCGCCGTGTCAGTCATCCGCGGCCTGGCCGGCGTGACCGAGGACCATGATGTCCGCTGGTAAGCCGGCCAGGCCGGCCGGCATCGGCCTGTACGGCGGCACCTTCGACCCGATCCACAGCGCCCATCTGCGGCTGGCGTGCGCGCTGCGCGACGAGCTGGCGCTGGACAGCGTGCGCCTGATCCCGTCCGGGGTGCCGCCGCACCGCCCGCCACCGCATGCGTCCGCCGTCCATCGGCTGGCCATGGCCCGGCTGGCAGTGGCCGACGAGCCGGGGCTCGATATCGATGCCCGCGAGCTGGCGCCCGGCGCCAGCGGCTATACCGTCGATACGCTGGCGGCGCTGCGCCGCGAAGTCGGGCCGTCGCGGCCGCTGTGGTGGCTGATCGGCGCCGACCAGCTGGCCGGCCTCGATCGCTGGCATCGCTGGCAGGACTTGCTGACGCTGGCCAACCTGGCGGTCGCCGCCCGTCCGGGCTTCGGGACCCTGCCGCTGCCACCTGCCGTGGACGCCTTGTGGCAGTCGCGCCAAGCGACTGATTTTGCAAATTTTCCTGCCGCGGGTAGAATCCGCGCCCTGACTTTATCGCCGGTCGACGTATCGGCCACCGCCATCCGCGCCGACCTGGCTGCGGGCGGGGACGGGTTGGGGGCGTTGCCGCCCGCCGTCCTGGGCTACATCCGCCGACACCGGCTCTACCGAATTGAAAGTATCTAGATGAATCAAACCGCAACCGCTTACCCCAGTTCCGACGCCATTGCCGCCCTCGCCGTCGAGGCGCTGGAAGATGTGAAGGGCAAGGAAATCGTCAACCTCGACACCCGCGAGCTGACGTCGCTGTTCAACCGCCTGGTGGTCTGCACCGGCGACTCGAACCGCCAGGTCAAGGCGCTGGCCAACAGCGTGCATGTGAAGCTGAAGGAAAACGGCGTCGACATCGTCGGCACCGAAGGCGAGCTGAGCGGCGAATGGGTGCTGGTCGATGCCGGTGACGTGGTCATCCACGTCATGCTGCCGGCCGTGCGCGACTACTACGACCTCGAAGCGCTGTGGGGCGGCCAGAAGCCGGTGTTCACGCCGATCCCGGGCAAGGACTGGAAAGCGGTCTGAGTCCCGTCACGCCGCAACAGTCATGAAGATCACACTGCTCGCCGTCGGCACCAAGATGCCGCGCTGGGTTGACGACGCCTACGCCGACTACGCGAAACGCCTGCCGCGTGAGGTCACGCTCGAACTGCGCGAGATCAAGCCGGAGAAGCGCGGGTCCGGCGTCACGGCAGAAAAGGGCATCGCCGCCGAGCATGCGCGCATCGTCGCCGCGCTGCCGCCGCGTGCAAAACTGGTGCTGCTCGACGAGCGCGGCAAGGCCTGGACCACGATGCAGCTGGCCGACGGTCTCAAGGGCTGGCTCGGCGACGGCCAGGATATCGCCATCGTGGTCGGCGGTGCCGACGGCACGTCGGACGAACTGAAGGCGCGTGCCGATCTGCTGCTGCAGCTGTCGGCCATGACGCTGCCGCACGGTATGGTACGCGTGCTGCTGGCCGAGCAGATTTACCGCGCGGTCAGCATCCTGAACGGCCACCCGTACCACCGCGAGTAGCCTCCCGGCGCGTCTCAGCGCTTGAACAGCCCCGACAGCGCACCCAGTCCCTGCGACAGCAGGTCGCCGCTGCCGGCCTCGACTTCGCCGTTCGGTGTCAGCGTATCGACCACCTGCGGCAGATACTGCGCCACCAGATCGGATGCCTGCTGCGGGTCGACACCGAAGCGCGCCGCCAGGGCACTGACCTGTTCGCTGCCGAGTATCTGCTGAATCTGCTCGGCACTGACCGGTGCATTGTCACCGGTACCGATCCAGCTGCCGACCACGTCCGACAGCCCGCCCTGCTGGAACTTTTCCACCAGTCCCCCCAGGCCACCCTGCTGCTGGATCAGTTCGGAGATGCCGGCCAGTGCATTGCCGCCCTCACCCTGCTGCCCGCCCAGCAGCCCGCCGGCCGACTGCAACAATCCATCCAGAAGTCCCATGGTTTTTCCTTTCCCGGTTTTCATGCACGCGGCACGCGGGCCGCTCCGCTCCCAGTGTAGAAGCTATTGGCACAATGCGCCGCCCGCTGACGCCGGGACGGTCAGTCGCTATACTCGCAGCCGACCGCAATCCCTGACTGCGGCGCGCCGGATTTCCCGCCGGTTGCGCCGCCTGGCGCCCCCCGGCGCCGCCATCGGGCGTCCGTCTGTTTCACGGATGCATTCCGGAATCGTCCCCGCCTGTCGGCTACGATGAATTCCGCCACCAGCCCATCACCTCCTCCATGCTCGAACGATACTTTTCGCTCGTGGCGAACGGCACGACCGTGCGCCGCGAAATCCTGGCCGGCCTGACTACCTTCCTGACCATGTCGGCCATCCTGTTCGTCAATCCCGACATCCTGTCGCAGGCCGGCATCGACCATGGCGCCGCCTTTGTCGCCACCTGCCTGGCCGCTGCCGTCGGCTCGCTGATCATGGGCCTGCTGGCCAATTACCCGATCGGCCAGGCGCCGGGCATGGGCATCAATGCCTTCTTCACCTTCGGCCTGGTCAAGGGCATGGGTCTGCCATGGCAGGTCGCGCTCGGCTGCGTGTTCGTATCCGGCTGCCTGTTCGTGCTGGTCAGCGGCCTGCGCATCCGCGAATGGTTCGTCAACGCGTTCCCGCGCAGCCTCAAGCATTCGATCGCTGCCGGCGTCGGCCTGTTCGTGGCCCTGCTCGGCCTGTCCACGGCCGGCATCGTGGTCGGCAACCCGGATACCCTGATCGCCATTGGCAAGGTCGGTTCGCCGCAGGCGCTGCTGGCGATGGGCGGTTTCGTGCTGATGGTCGTGCTCGACAAGCTCGGCGTGCGCGGCGCGATCCTGATCGGCATCCTCGCGGTGACGGCGGTCTCGGTGGCACTGGGACTGACACCGTACGGCGGCGTGTTTTCCGCCCCGCCATCACTGGCGCCAACCTGGCTGCAGGCCGATATCGGCGGCGCGCTGCAGAGCGCCACGCTGGGCATCGTACTGAGCCTGTTCCTGATGGACCTGTTCGAGACCTCGGGCACGCTGATCGCCATCGGCGAGCGCGGCGGCTTTCTCGACCGCGACGGCAAGCTGCCGCGCCTCAAGCAGGCGATGCTGGCCGACAGCACCGCCATCACCATCGGCGCCCTGCTCGGCACGTCCAGCACCACGTCCTACCTGGAAAGCACGACCGGCATCGCCGCCGGTGGCCGCACCGGCCTGACCGCGGTCGTCATCGGCCTGCTGTTCCTGCTGTCATTGTGGTTCGCGCCGCTGGCGGCCATGATCCCGGCCCACGCCACCGCACCGGCGCTGCTGTTCGTCGCCGTGCTGATGCTGCGCAGCCTGACCCATATCGACTGGGACGACATGAGCGAATCGGCCCCGGCCATCGCCTGCGTCACCACCATGGCCTATACCTTCTCGATCTCCGACGGCATTGCCTTCGGCGTGATCGGCTATGTATTGATCAAGACCCTGTCCGGCCAGTGGCGCCAGGTCAGCCTGCCGATCGCCGCCGTGGCCGCGCTGTTCGTGCTGCGCTTCTGCATTGAATGAGGACACCACCGATGAAAACCGCACTGCGTGGTGCCATGCTGACCTTCCGCGACGATCCGTTCACGCACGCGCTGTCCGACTGTGCGGTCTACGAGCCCGACGCCGTCATCGTCATGGCCGACGGGCTGATCAATGCCGTCGGCCCGGCCGCCGACATCCTGCCGACCCTGCCCGCCGACGTACCGGTCACGGTCTGGCGCGACTGCGTGCTGCTGCCGGGCTTTATCGACAGCCACGTCCACTATCCGCAGACCGAAATGATCGGCGCCCATGGCGAGCAACTGATCGACTGGCTGAACAACTACACCTTCGTCGCTGAACAGGGCTTCAGTGACAAGACACATGCCGCCGAAATCGCCGAAGTCTTCCTGCGCGAGCAGCACCGCAACGGCGTCACCGCATCGACGGTGTTCTGCACCGTGCACCCGCAGTCGGTCGACGCCCTGTTCGAGGCCGCCGCCCGGGTCAACATGCGCATCATGGCCGGCAAGGTGTGCATGGACCGCCACGCGCCGGCGGCGCTGCTCGACACGCCACAGCGTGCGTATGACGAGTCGAAGGCACTGATCGGGAAATGGCACGGCAGGGGTCGCGCCGAATACGTGATCACGCCACGCTTTGCCCCGACCTCGACCCCGGAGCAGCTCGACGCGCTCGGCAGCCTGGCGCAGGACTTCCCGACCACGCTGATCCAGTCGCATCTGGCGGAGAACATCGACGAGCTGGCCTGGGTCCGCGCGCTGTTTCCGTCCTGCACCCACTACACCGACGTCTACCAGCGCTACGGCCTGCTGCGGCCACGCGCGCTGTACGGCCACGGCATCCACCTGTCGGAAGCCGAGCTGGACATCCTGTCCGCGACCGGCAGCGCCATCGTGCACTGCCCGACCTCGAACTTCTTCCTCGGTTCCGGCTGTTTCGACCTGCGCCGCGCCCGGGACGCCCGCCGCCCGGTCGCGGTCGGCCTCGGCACCGACCTCGGCGCCGGCACCAGCTTCTCGATCCTGCAGACGCTGAACGAGGCGTACAAGGCCGCCCAGTTCCACGGTTTTCCGCTGTCGGCCGCCCAGGCCATCTACCTGGCCACGCGCGGCAATGCCCGCGCACTGGGCCTGGACGACCGTATCGGCGCGATTGAGGCCGGCATGGAAGCGGATATCGCCGTGCTTGACCTGATGTCCACCCCGCTGATCGCCTACCGCATGAAATACGCGCGCGACTGGCAGGATGCCCTGTTCATCCAGATGACGCTCGGTGACGATCGCGCCATTGCCGCAACCTATATCGCCGGTCAGCAGGTGCATTGCCGGAACGGGTAATACGTATGCTTTCCGGCCCGTTTTTTATCACGATCCGGCAAAGTGCCTTTCAAATAGTGCGCAGCAAAAACGGGATTTAAACGGAAAAGTAAAAAAGCTTGCACCGCATGGTTATTTCTCATCGCCGCCCCAATAAAAACCGGCAACGACATTCCATCCATCCTCATAAAAAAACAGAAAAACTCCCGACAAGAAAACGTATTGCTTTCCTTATCGCCGATTTGCAAACCGTATAGCCTCGCAGCCTTGTTTTCATGATGAAACGGAATCTGCGATGCAGCGATTATATGGTTATCTTTCGGGATTAACTGCCAGGCAAATCCAGTACCGCGCCAGAAAGCGAAAAACCGGACCTGTGCACTGCCCGCGGCATTTGCCGTCCGGGTTTGGCCGGACAGGCGGCATCGTGGCGCTGTCGGCCCTCATTGCCGGCATCCCGGCGGCCAATGCGGCCCCCGCCGACATCACATGGGATGACCGGGCCGATAACTGCGAGGCGGCGGCCCCGGCATCCGGCCCCTGCCACACCGCGCTCCGTTTCTCCGGTATCCACACCGCCAGGCTGGGTCTAGCCGGACTCGGGCTGGCCGGACTGGCCGCGCTGCTTGGCAGCAAGAAGGGGGACAAGCCGTCGGCACCGGCAGGCAATCACATCGCGCCTGACGCCGCCCTGCCGCCCCGCTCCACACCGGCTGGCCAGCCGGGCGGAAACCCGGCCAGTCCCGATACCGGCAATCCTCCCCTGTCCGCGCCGGCAGACCGGCAGATCGGAGCCCCCGTCAATCCCGGCACCGGCAGCCCCCCCGTCCTTCCCCTGCCGAGCGCCATCAGGCAGAACCCGTACCGGCCAATCAGCCTGATCCGTTCGGCCACGCTGCACATTCCCGACCAGGGCGCATTCATCAACACCGGGACGCTGAGCGACACCACCCTGGCCGCTCATGGTCCCCTGCATAACGGGCCCAGCGGCCGCATCGCACTGCATCCGCTGGCGGACAGCCACTTTCATCACACCCTGCGCAACCATGGCACGATCGATCTGGAAGCCGCACTGACCGGTGCCGGCAGCGGCCGGCTGATCAATGCGCACAGCGGCGTCATCAGGCTGAGCGGCAAGGGCACGATCCGCGCCACGGCACGCAGCCTGTTCATCAACGACGGCACCGTCACCGCCCGTCATGCCATCGGCCAGCGCAGCGAGCGCTTCATCCTGATGATGAGTGCAGAGGGTGGCGGGCCCGCCCGGCCGGGACTGAATACCGGCACCCTGATCGCCCGTGGCGGCTACGGTGCCGTCACGTTCAAGGCCAGCGACTACCAGAAGCGGACGTTCATCAACCGTGGCAACATCGATTTCACCGCCGAGAACGGCGCCACGCGCGCACTGCACATCCCTGAATTCAACAATTTCAACACGCTGATCAACGACCGCGGCGGCATCATCACCGTCCGCGGCAACCATGCGGTCGCCATGGGCAGCAACGGCATGGCAAGCCACCTGGTAAACCGGGGCACCATCAATCTCGGAGTCAGGGATACGGCCGACTTCGGCATGGCCGCGATGGAGGCGGGCGCCTGGGGCAAGCCCGACGGCCGGCACCCGGCCGTCATCATGCGCTCGACCCTGCTCAACGACACCGAGGGGGTCATCAATGTCTTCGCCAGGCACTCGTTCGCTTTCCGGATCCACCGGCCTGACGGCAACCTGCCATCGGCTGCCATCCTGATCAATCGCGGCAAGGTCCATCTGCTCTGCGGCAACAGCAGTTGTGCAAACAGCGAGCGCCGCATTGTCGTCAGCCCCCATGCCACCCAGACTTACCGGTTCACGCTGCCGGACACGTCCGGTCTCGATGCGCCGGACCCCGCCGGGCCGACCGGAACCGGCCATGTCCATCTGGGTGTGGACGGAAAGGCCGGCGGAATATTCGTCAATACCGGCCGGCTCGATCCTTTGCACCTGACTTCGTCCGGCCATGTGCACAACACCGACAGCGGCGAGCTGAAGCTGGACAGCGCGCAGATCCGGAACACGCTGTGGAACGACGGGCAGATCCGCACGGAAGCCCGCCTGGAGACCCTGGATGGCGGCCGTTTCGTCAACCGGCATGGCGGGCAGATGCTGCTGACCGGCAACGGCTCCCTGTATGCGTCATCCGACAGCGCCTTCGTCAACCTGGGCCGTATCCTGGCGGAGCGGGCCGGGCCTGCCGCGGCCGGTACCGCACTGCTGGTTCTGAGCGGCAGCGGGGACAACAATGGCAGCCGGACAAAATCCAACGTCGGCAGCATGATCACCCGTGGCGGCTACACGGCAGTCAGGGCCGAAGCCGGCAACAAGCGGCAGATGTTCATCAACCGCGGCAGCATCGACTTCACCGCCGAGCACGGCGCCACCAGCGCGCTGTCCGTCACGGCCTCGACCGGCAACGACCATGACCTGATCACCGACCTGGTCAACGACAAGACAGGCGTCATCACCGTGCGCGGCGACAATGCCGTCGCCATGAGCAGCGACACCACCTCGCAGCTGATCAACCGCGGCATCATCAACCTTGGGGAGCCCGGCTCACGCCATGTCGGCATGGTCGCCATGGCGCAGCGGGGCTGGCAGGGCTCGCGGCCCCGGTCGGCGCCCTCGCTGCTGGTCAACGAGCAGGGAGGCATCATCAATGTCCACGCCAGACAATCGCATGCATTCAGCATTGACGGGAACAATGCCTTGCTGGTCAACCGCGGCATGGTCAGCCTCTCCTGCGGCGACCAGAGTTGCCAGACATACCGGGACGCCTCTACCCGTGACCAGGACATCAGCCTGAATACAGCCGGCCTGCAGTTTCGCAGCGAAGCCAGCGTTCCGGCTGACGACGAATCGGATCACCGCGGCAACGACAGCCCGCACTATGACCACAACGGCCTGCCTGTCGCCGCCCCGGCCGCCGCTCATGCACAGTCGCTGGCCGGCTACGTGATCGGCACCCGGCCGGACGGCGGCGCCGGTACGCTGGACGGCGGACATCTCGATGCCAGCGGCGTGACCGTCGACACCGGGTTCGCCACCGGCAGCAGCCTCAGGCACGCCACCTTCAGCAAGGTACTGCGCGGCAAGCGCATCGACGGCATCGAACGGATCACCTCGCGCAATGCCGCCTGGCGGGCACAGGCCTACCGTGACGCCGATGGCGATATCGGCATCACCCTGATCAAAAACGACTACCGCGATCTGGTCCCCGATGCGGCACTGCATCCGGTCGCTGCGGCGCTGGAACGGGGCTACGACGGCAGCGCGCTGTTCCACAGCCTGGAACTGGGCTCGGCAACTGATATCGGTCACGCGCTGCGCCAGTTGTCCGGCGCCGGCATCGCCTCCTCACTGCAGCCGCTGCGCACACTGGAACAGCGCTTCGCCCGCTTCAGCGATGACATGCCCGGCAACCAGGCCGGCTTCGGCTTCCGCCTGGTCGGCAGCCGGCATGGCCAGCCCGAAGCCAGGCTTGGCAGCTCGACCTATGACCTCGTCGCCCTGCGCCAGCGCTTTGAACTCGGTCACGACGCCCGGCTGACCGCCCGCTACGGCTTTGCCAGCGTCAAATCCGGACCGGCCACCCATGCCGGTCTCGACGGACGCAGCCAGCTGTTCGGCCTGCACTATGCGCAGCCGCTGGGTCGTGCACAACTGGAAGGAGAGTTCCGATACACGCAGCATCAGGCAGGGACCCGACGCACGTTGCGCTATGGCGATGTCAACCTGCGCCCGCGCGCCGACCAGCGTCGAGACCAGTTCAGCAGCCAGTTCAGCCTCGCCATGCCGCACACACTGGCATCCGGCCTGACCCTGGAACCGCTGCTTGGCCTGAAACTGCGCCACCAGCGTGATGCCGCGCTGACCGAGCGCGATGCCGGCGCCTACGCGCTGCGCCTGTCGGCGGCACGCGACAGCGCCGTGGACGGCGTACTCGGGCTGCGCGTCCGCTACGATGCCGTCGCCTCCCGCAGGGGCTGGCGGGCAGACGCCGAACTGCTGGGTCGCCCGACGCTGTACCGGCAGGCCGGCATCCGCCAGGCCGGCTTCGCCAGCGTCCCGGCCGCCGGCCGCTTCGAGCTGCCGGCGAGCGGCAACCACCGCCTGGGCTACGACGGCAAGCTCGGCCTCAGCCACCATGGCAAGGACAGCCACTTTGAAATCAGCGCCTTTGCCAGCCGCGAGAATGGCGCCGGAGACCGGCGAATCATGGCCAATTATCGCCATGGTTTCTGAATTGTCACCGCCTGCTTCTGTCTCGCCTCTTCTCTGGCAAGAAGCAGGTTTTTCTTATTCAAGCAGACAAAACGTATATCTAACTACGCAAATACTTGCCCAATTCAACGAACCGCGGATTTTTCCAGAAATAATACGGATAGTTCCCATTTGCAAACCAGCCTTGTGTCACTGCCTCGCCCGATCCGGTTCATATAGCGTCATGACTCGATTCCTGGAAGCTCATGCAAGGATGACTCATCATGTTATATATTTATCAGCGCCTTTTCTTGTTAAGCCAACGCCAATACCTGCTCAGGCAGCGCTTGCTTGAACCGGGCTTGAGTGGCACATGCCGACGTTTGCTGGCAGCCTTCTTCCGGGCCGGCGGCTCGGTGGCGGTCGCCGGCGCCATGGCGGCGCCGGCGGCGGCCGGCAACTCACCGCCGTATACGCTGGAACTGATCAACGCCAGCGATGCCGGCACGCCCGGCAAGGAAATCCGTGCCGATGACGCCCGGATTGTCAGTGACCACCCGATCAGCGCGGCACAGGGGGCCACCGCCCTCCATATCATCGGTCAGCGGGCCGATGTGCAGCGGGTCCGCAAGACATTGAATGTCAATGGCAGCCAGTCGGTCGGCATCAAGGTGAAAGGCCACCGTGCCCGGCTGTCGCTTGATGGCGGTGGCCGGATCGTCAACGGTGCGACCGGCATCGCCATTGACGGCAACCAGGCGCAGGTCCGCCTGTCCCGCCCGTTCAATGTCGGCGGACCCCTGTCCACCGGTGTCAGGATCGTCGGATACTCGGCCCGTGCCCTCGGCGAGGGCTTCGGCACGGTACTCGACCGGGCAACCGCCTTCCACATCATCGGCGACCGGGCCCGGGTCGAACTGTACGACCCGGCGCTGGACCAGGCCGCCGCCCCGCAGGAACCGGGCGGCATCATTCCTTACCAGCTTCCGGTTTCCGCCACCACCGGCCCGGCGTCAGGCCAGACATCGGGCCAGGCCAGACCGGCCGGCAGCGTGACGGCTGGCGCCACCGGCATCCGGATCTCCGGCATCCGTTCCATGGTCCGTCTGCACGACTCGTCGACCATTGACGGTGCGGATTCGTACGGTGTCGTGCTGGAAAGCCCGAGAGGCGAGGTCTATCGCGATGGCGGCAGCATGCGGATCTCCGGCGGGGGAACCGGCATCGCCGCCCGGGGCGCCTTCAGCCAGGTCTCGCTTCAGGCCGGCACCACCGCCGTGACCGGGAACGGCTCAACCGGCATCATGATCAGCGCCGGCAACACCCGGCTCGACACCCGGACCAACAGCCTGCTGACCGTCGACCAGGACGCGGTGGGCATCCGCATTGCCGGTTCCCGGGCCCAGGCCAGCCTGGGCGGCCGGATTACCGTCGGCCCGGGCGCCACGGCACTGCAGGCAATAGGCCAGGTCAGCCCGGACGGCATCCCCGAAGAAGGGGCCATGGCCATCAACGGCCATGCCGCCACCATCACCGCCCGCGGGCTTGGCGCCAGCGGCATGGCCGCCAGCGGACAGGACAACACTTCCCTTCCACACCTGATCAACCGGGGTCTGATCGATATCGATCCGCTGCATCTGGAAGCCGGCAAACCGGCGCCAGCCCCGGAGGCCCTGGCCATACCCGTGCATGAGCTGGGCTTCGGCCTGTCGGTCAGCGCCCCTCTCGGCGGCCAGCGCACCACCCGGGCCAATGCCACCAATGAGGGAACCATCACCGTTCACAATGCCGGCGTCGGCATGGTGGCCTCGTTCCCGGGCGCCATCGTGACCAACCAGGGCATCATCAATCTGGAAGCGGACGCATCATCCCGGTCAACCAGTGGCCGGCACTACGGGATGGTCGCCCTCAATGGCGCCACGGCACTGAACGACACCCAGGGTGTGATCAATGTCAATGCAGATGGCGCCCAGGCCTTCCATGCCGACAGCAGCAGCATTCTGATCAACCGGGGCGCGGTCAACCTCAACGGTGTTCCGATGCCGGAAGCCCGGTTACCGCACCAGCCGGATGTCACGCCGACCGGCTCCGACGATCAGCAATTCGTGGTTTCGGCACCGCTTGATCTGGGAGGTCGCAAGCTGAGCGTGGGAGGCCAGGGCAGAGGGGCAAGCCAGTCTCCGACCGGAACGCCGCTGGCCAAGGGATCGAACCGGATGCTGATCACCAGCACCTTGAGCAACGGCACCCTTTTCATCCACGGGGACGGTACGCTGACCAATGATGGCAGCGCCAGGGACATCACGCTGGTGGCGCTCGGCACCATGCGCAACGCGCTCGGCGCGACCCTGACCCTGAGCAGTAACAAGTCGAGCATGGTTCATGCCGACATGGTCAACAGCGGCACGCTGACCCTGAGTCAGCCACTCAAGGTCACCGGCACGCTGACCAACCGGCCAGACGGCAGCATTCACCTGAGCGGTGCCGGCGCCCTGCGCTACGGTCAGGGCGGCACCGTCGTCAACCACGGTAACGTCATCGCGGAAAAAGCCGGCACGGGCAAGAGCCGGCACGCGATCTATGTTGCCAGCCCGGGAGGCGGGCTGGCCACCAACACCGGCAAGCTGGTGGCGCGCGACGGCTACGGCATCATGACTTCGGCCGGCCCGATGGGACCGGCACCACGCGGTAACGTCCCTTCCGCATCCGGCACGCGTGACCCGGCACGCAGCCTGTTCATCAACCGCGGCAGCATCGATTTCACCGCCACCGGCCGTACCCGCAGCGCACTGCGGGTCCACCAGCATACCGGTCACGACCTCCTCAACGACGAGGGCGGGGAAATCACCGTTCGCGGCGACAAGGCGATGGCGATGCACAGCAACAGCGATTCACAGCTGGTCAACCGCGGCATCATCAATCTGGGCAAAAAGGGAACGACCGATACCGGCATGGCCGCCATGGTCCTGAGCAAGCGCAATACTTCCGGCGCCATCGTCAACGACGACAGCGGCGTCATCAATGTCCACGCCAGCCGCTCTCATGCGTTCCAGATCGCCGGCACCGGCAGCATCCTGATCAATCGAGGCAAGGTCAACCTGCTGTGCCCGGATAAAAGTTGTGGCGTATTCAGGAATACCAGTACCCGCGGCCGTGACGTCAGCGGCACGGAGGCTGACACCGGTTTCGTTTTCAACCCCCTTTTCAGTCAGCAGAAGGACAAGCCTGAACCCCAGGCACTCCGTGCCACACGCTCGCTGGCCGGCTACGTGATCGGCACCCGGCCCGACGGCGGCGCCGGCACGCTGGACGGCGCACATCTCGATGCCAGCGCGGTCAGCATCGACACCACCTTCGCCACCGGCACGGCTTCGCGCCAGGCCCGCTTCGACAAGGTGCTGCGCGGCAGCCGCATCGACGGTATCGAGCATATCCGCTCACGTTCCGCCGCCTGGCATGCCCAGGCCTATCGTGACGGCGACGGCGATGTCGGCGTGATGATGACCAAGAACGACTACCGCCAGCTGGTGCCCGACGCCGCACTGCAGCCGATCGCCGCGGCGATGGAACAGGGCTATGACGGCAGTCCGCTGTTCCGCAGCCTCGAACTGGCCTCGGTTGCCGATATCGGTCATGCGCTGCGCCAGTTGTCCGGCGCCGGCATTGCCGCCTCGCTGCAGCCGCTGCGCACACTGGAACAGCGCTTCGCCCGCTTCAGCGATGACATGCCCGGCAACCAGGCCGGCTTCGGCTTCCGCCTGGTCGGCAGCCGGCATGGCCAGCCCGAAGCCAGGCTTGGCAGCTCGACCTATGACCTCGTCGCCCTGCGCCAGCGCTTTGAACTCGGTCACGACGCCCGGCTGACCGCCCGCTACGGCTTTGCCAGCGTCAAATCCGGATCGACAACGAATGCCGGCCTCAATGGCCGCAGCCAGCTGTTCGGCCTGCACTATGCGCAGCCGCTGGGTCGTGCCCGGCTGGAAGGCTCGTTCCAGTATGCACAGCACCAGGCCGGTACCCGGCGCACACTGCGCTATGGCGATGTCAACCTGCAACCGCGCGCCGACCAGCGTCGAGACCAGTTCAGCAGCCAGTTCAGCCTCGCCATGCCGCACACGCTGGCGTCCGGCCTGACCCTGGAACCGCTGCTTGGCCTGAAATTGCGCCACCAGCGTGATGCGGCACTGACCGAACGGGATGCCGGCACCTACGCGCTGCGACTCTCGGCGGCACGCGACAGCGCCGTGGACGGCGTGCTCGGACTGCGCGTCCGTTACAACGCCATCAACTTCCGCAACGGCCGCGGCTGGCGGGCAGACGCCGAACTGCTGGGTCGCCCGACGCTGTACCGGCAGGCCGGCATCCGCCAGGCCGGCTTCGCCAGCGTCCCGGCCGCCGGCCGCTTCGAGCTGCCGGCGAGCGGCAACCACCGCCTGGGCTACGACGGCAAGCTCGGCCTCAGCCACCACGGCAGGGACAGCCGTTTCGAGGTCAGCGCCTTTGCCAGCCGTGACAACGGCGCCAGTGACGTCGGCCTGTCGACGAGCTACCGCTACGCCTTCTAGACTTTTCCTGCGTACCGACCCCCGTCGCGGCTTGCCGCTGCGGGGGTTTTCTGTTTCCAGGCGGCAAGGGCATGGTTCCGACCGGTTTGCGCTGGCCGCACCGCTCTGCAACACTGCGCCCCATGACGACCCTCCGCGCCCGCCCCCTTCTCCTCGCCTTGTGCCTGCTGTGCGCGCTGCCGGCACAGGCCGGTGCGCAACGCGAGGAACGCATGGCGGCGGGTGTCGCCAGTGCGATGCGTGACGGGCTGAACGAGCGCACGCTGCCGCGCATGGAGTTCGTCAATGCGGAAGAGGGCCGTGACTGGCTGTTCGAGATGTCGCGCCGGCTGGAGGCGCGGCTGCCGGATCGCCAGTGGCGCGAACGCCTGCTGGTCTCCATCCACTACGAAGCCACCCGCGTCGGTCTCGACCCGCAACTGGTGCTGGGCCTGATCCAGGTCGAAAGCGGGTTCAAAAGCCAGGCGCAGTCAGGCGTCGGCGCGCGCGGGCTGATGCAGGTCATGCCGTTCTGGCTGGGCGCGATCGGTTCGCCCGGACATGACCTGTTCGAGTACCGTACCAATCTGCGCTATGGCTGCGTGATCCTGCGCCACTATCTCGATATCGAGCGCGGCAATCTGTTCCGGGCGCTGGGACGCTACAACGGCAGCCTCGGCCAGTCAGGCTACCCGAATGCCGTGCAGGCGGCATGGAAGCAATGGCAGTGGAACTGGTCGCCGACGCTGCGCGCGGCGGCCACCGAGCGGCCGGCGCGAACCGACCGGCTGCATCAGGGCATCAGCAACGAATGATGCGGGTGCCGGCCAGGCGATCCTGCAGGAAGCGGCGGTCACGGTCGAACAGGCTCCACAGCAGCGGTACACAGGCCCATGCCGTGACCGCAATGGCGATCCAGCGTTGCGACGGATTGAAGTGCGCCCAGCTCCAGGCCGGCAGTACCGGCGCATAGAACAGCGCGGTCACCACAAAGCGCACCACGGCCTGCGACCAGCGCAGGCGCCCGCCGTCGCGCGCATCGGTCAGGCGCAGCTTCCAGGTTTTCATTGCCAGCGTCTGTCCGCTGCGAATCCAGCAGTAGGCAAAGTAGCCGAACACCACGGTCAGCAGGTAGACCTGATACAGCAGGTCGAGCCAGGGCAGCTTGCCGTAGAAGGAAAACAGCGGCTGGAATACGCCTCCCGCCACCACCACCAGGGCGGCCAGCAGGATAAAGTCGTAGCACAGGCTGCCGAGTCGGCGCAGCTGGCCGGCGGGCAGGAAGTCGGCGGTATCGGTCACGTAGTCAGTGCCCTCTGGCGAAAAACGCCATTCTAGAGGGTGGGCGGCTTGCGGTCATCGGCTCAGCGCGCCGACGGAGCATCCGGTGTTTCGATCCCGGCCGCCGGCTCGCGCCCTTCGCGAACCCGCTCGCGCTCGGCCAGTTCCGCCAGTGCGGCGTCCCGCGCCGCCGGCGGCAGGGACTCGATCCGGTCGAACGTCCGGCGTGCTGCCTGCCGGTCCGGCATTTCCATCAGTGCCCAGTCGTACAGGTGCAATTGCACATTGGTCTGCTCGGCCGGCGTCAGCGACGCCCAGTGACCGACCAGGGCCAGAAACTCCTGTTTCTTGCGCGGGTTGTAGCGATTCCACTCCGGCTGCAGCGGCGCCAGCACGCTCTGCTCCTGCTCGGTCAGTTGCGACCACGGCGGGTTGACCGGTCGCCCGGAGGGCGAACAGGCGACCAGCGCCAGCGTCAGCGTCAGGCACAGCATCCACACCCTGCTCATCGTCCCTCCCCGTCCGGCACGAACGCGGCCGGCGGCAGCTCATTGGCCAGCAAGCGCAGATCGCGTGCGGCATCCTGGCGATTGCCGAAGCGCATCTGCACCCCGACGGCAACGCAGACCAGCAGCAGCATCACGCCCAGTCCCCAGGCTCCCCGGCGCAGCAGCAAGGCATGCCGCAGCCGCCAGCAGCGCCAGGTGGCGGACGGGGTCAGGATCGGCGCGGCCCCTGCCGGGGCCGGGGCCGGCACCGCGTGCAGCCGGGTGATGCCGGTGGTGATCAGCGCGACCGGATCGTCGATATCGTGTCCCTGCTGGCGCATCAGCACCAGCAGGTGCGCCCGGGCCTGCGCGGCGCGGGCGGCCACGGCGCGCGGCAACGCGCCAAGCGCTCGTGCCGCATCGTTCACCGGCAAGCGGTACAGGTCGACGGCGAACAGGGCATCGCGCTCCGCAGCGGGCAGCACGCGCAAGGCGCGCTGCCAGGTCGCTTCCAGATCCAGCCTGGCATCCGGTTCCAGCGGCTCGGCCTGACGCGCCAGTTGCCGGCCAAGCCGGCTCATCTCCCGCACCCAGGCCAGCGGCAGCAGACCGGCATCCAGCGCCGGCCCGTAGCACGCCAGCCGTGCCATCAACGCCGCGACCCCGTCCGAGGCCTGCCCAACCTCGCCCGAGCAGGCGAGAAAGTAGCGTTCGGCAATCGGCACGAGCGGGGAAACGAGAAATTCTCGGGAGGGACCGGACATTTTTCCAGTACAGAATGACGAGGGAAAACCGTGATGCAGCCTAACAGATTATTGCCACATCCGGCGCTTGCGCAGCACGCAATACGGCTAACGCACCGTTATGTGGCATGGACGACTCCGTGCCGGTGCCATGGTCACGCAGAAGGAGGATTCTCCAGCAAAATCCGGGCTGTGGCTGTTTTTTTGCAAAGCACAAATCCGCTTGACCGCCCTTTGTCATATCAGCTAACTTCGATTGCCACCCGTAATGATGAAACTGGCATCAAGAGGCTATCAAATGGAAATCTCCGGCGCCGAAATCGTCGCGCGCTGTCTGCAGGAAGAAGGGGTCGAATACGTCTTCGGCTACCCGGGCGGGGCAGTGCTGGAAATCTACGACGCAATCTTCAGACAGGACAAGTTCAAGCACGTACTGGTACGTCATGAACAAGCTGCCGTACACGCTGCCGATGGGTATTCCCGCTCCAGCCAGAAAGTGGGCGTTGCCCTGGTGACCTCCGGTCCCGGTGCGACCAATGCCGTGACCGGCATTGCCACGGCCTACCTCGACTCGATCCCGCTGGTTGTCATCTCCGGCCAGGTCGCGACACCTGCCATCGGGCTGGATGCGTTCCAGGAAGTCGACATGGTCGGTATCACCCGGCCGTGCGTGAAACACAACTTCCTGGTCAAGGACATCAACGACCTTGCGGAAACCTTCAAGAAGGCCTTCCACATCGCCCAGACCGGTCGTCCCGGCCCGGTGGTCATCGATATCCCGAAGGACGTCACCCAGGCACGCATCGAATTCAACTACCCTGACTCGGTTCACATCCGCAGCTATCAGCCGGCCGGCCGCGGCCACCCCGGCCAGATCCGCAAGGCGGCGCAGCTGATTCAGGAAGCCAAGCGGCCGTTCATCTATGTCGGCGGCGGCGCGATCCTGGCCAATGCCTGTCCCGAGGTCACCGAGCTGGCACGCCTGCTCAATGCCCCGGTGACCAACACACTGATGGGTCTCGGTGCCTACCCGGCCACCGACCGCCAGTTTGTCGGCATGCTCGGCATGCACGGCACCTACGAAGCCAATCTGGCGATGCAGAACTGCGACGTGCTGATCGCGATCGGCGCCCGCTTTGATGACCGCGTGGTGTCGGTGCCGGAAAAGTTCACCGCCGTGCCCAAGCGCATCATCCATATCGACATCGATCCGAGCTCGATCGCCAAGCGCGTGAAGGTCGACATTCCGATCGTCGGGCATGTGCGCGATGTCGTCACCGAGCTGATGGCGCAGATCCGCCATGAAAACCTGCTGCCCGATCCGGCCGCCGTGTCCGCATGGTGGGAACAGATCGAAGCCTGGCGTGAGCCGCAGTGTCTGCGCTACCGCCAGGACAGCGAGATCATCCAGCCGCAGTTCGTGGTGGAAAAGCTGTATGAAGTGACCGGTGGCCAGGCCATCGTCGCGTCCGACGTCGGCCAGCACCAGATGTTCGCCGCGCAGTACTACAAGTTCGACCGTCCGCGGCAGTGGCTGAACTCCGGTGGTCTGGGCACGATGGGCTTCGGCCTGCCGGCCGCCATGGGTGCGCAGCTTGCCAACCCGGACGCCGTCGTCGCCTGCATCACCGGCGAAGGCTCGATCCAGATGAACATCCAGGAACTGTCGACCTGCAAGCAGTACCACACGCCGGTCAAGGTCATCAGCCTGAACAACCGCTACCTCGGCATGGTCCGCCAGTGGCAGGAGTTCTACTACGGCAACCGCTATTCCGAGTCGTACATGGATTCGCTGCCCGACTTCGTCAAGATCGCCGAGGCCTACGGCCATGTCGGCTTCAAGATCGAAAGCCCGGCCGACGTCGAGCCGGTGCTGCGCGAAGCCTTCGGCCAGAAGCTGAAGAACCGCCTGGTCTTCCTCGACTTCCGCACCGATCCGACCGCCAACGTGTTTCCGATGGTCGGCAACGGCAAGGGGCTGGACGAGATGGACCTGCCGCCGCACATGTCCGATCTGCCTTCGGCGTCGGACCGCGACTACACCAACTTGTGCTAACGGACGGGGGAGAAAATACCATGCGTCACATCCTGTCCATTCTGCTCGAAAACGAAGCCGGCGCGCTGTCGCGCGTCGTCGGGCTGTTTTCCGCCCGCGCCTACAATATCGACTCGCTGACCGTGTCCACCACCGAGGACTCGACGCTCAGCCGCATGACCATCGTCACGCACGGATCCGATGACGTGATTGAACAGATCACCAAGCAGCTCAACAAGCTGATCGAGGTGGTCAAGGTCATCGACCTCAACGAGTCCGAGCATATCGAGCGCGAACTGATGCTGATCAAGGTTCGCGCCGCAGGCAAGGATCGCGAGGAAATGAAGCGGATGGCGGACATCTTCCGCGGCCGCATCATCGACGTGACCGAAAAAAGCTATACCATCGAGCTGACCGGCACGAGCGACAAGCTCAACGCGTTCATCGAGGCCATCGACCGTGCGGTCATCCTCGAAACGGTCCGCACCGGCGCCTCCGGCGTCGGCCGTGGCGAGCGCATCCTGAAAATTTGAGAAACCCCGGCAACACCCGCTGAAACTGGCGGCACTGACTGGCCGCCGCGCCGCATGCGACGCGGCCCGTTTCACGCAGCATGGAGAGAAATACAGTGAAGGTTTACTACGACAAAGACGCCGACCTCAGCCTGATCAAGGGCAAGAAGGTCGCCATCATCGGTTACGGTTCGCAAGGTCACGCCCACGCGCAAAACCTGAAGGATTCCGGCGTAGACGTCGTCGTTGGCCTGCGCAAGAACGGCGCATCGTGGAAGAAGGCCGAAACGGCCGGCCACAAGGTCAAGGAAGTCGCCGAGGCGGTCAAGAAGGCCGACGTGGTCATGATCCTGCTGCCGGACGAATCGCAGCCCGAGGTGTACGCCAGCGACATCGAGCCGAACCTGAAGAAGGGCGCGGCCCTGGCCTTCGCCCACGGCTTCAACGTCCATTACAACCAGATCGTGCCGCGCGACGACGTCGACGTGATCATGATTGCGCCGAAGGGCCCGGGCCACACCGTGCGCTCCGAATACCTGAAGGGCGGCGGCGTGCCGAGCCTGATCGCCGTGTACCAGGACAAGTCGGGCAAGGCCCGCGACGTGGCGCTGTCGTATGCTGCGGCCAACGGCGGCACCAAGGGCGGCGTGATCGAAACCAACTTCCGCGAAGAAACCGAAACCGACCTGTTCGGCGAACAGGCCGTGCTGTGCGGTGGTGCGGTCGAGCTGGTCAAGGCCGGTTTCGAAACGCTGACCGAAGCCGGTTACGCGCCGGAAATGGCCTACTTCGAGTGTCTGCACGAGCTGAAGCTGATCGTCGACCTGATGTACGAAGGCGGCATCGCCAACATGAACTACTCGATCTCGAACAACGCCGAGTACGGCGAGTACGTGACCGGCCCGGAAGTCGTGACCGAAGCGACCAAGGACGCGATGCGCAATGCACTCAAGCGCATCCAGTCCGGCGAATACGCGAAGATGTTCATCCTCGAAGGCAAGACCAACTACCCGAGCATGACCGCCCGCCGTCGCCTGACCGCCGCTCATCCGATCGAACAGGTCGGCAGCCAGCTGCGCGCGATGATGCCGTGGATCGCCAAGAACAAGCTGGTCGACCAGAGCAAGAACTGACCGGACTGCACGCCCCCGTTATCGCGGGGCGTCAGGCTGTTCCCGAACCCTTCGCCATTGGCGAAGGGTTTTTCATTGGCGGGCGGCCCGGCCATAATGGCGGCATGCCGGCCGCCGCTTGCGCGGCCCCCGCCCCCACTGGAGCCGAACCATGAAATCACGCGCCGCCGTTGCCTTTGCTGCAGGCAAACCCCTGGAAATCGTCGAGATCGACGTCGAAGATCCGCGCGCCGGCGAAGTGCTGGTCCGCATCACCCATACCGGTGTCTGCCACACCGATGCCTTCACCCTCAGCGGCGACGACCCGGAAGGCATCTTCCCGGCCGTGCTCGGCCATGAAGGCGGCGGCATCGTGGTCAAGGTCGGCGACGGCGTCACCAGCGTCCGGGAAGGCGATCACGTCATTCCGCTGTACACGGCCGAATGCGGCAAGTGCAAGTTCTGCCTGTCCGGCAAGACCAATCTGTGCCAGGCCGTACGCGCCACCCAGGGCAAGGGCCTGATGCCGGACGGCAGCACCCGCTTCTCGTACAACGGCCAGCCGATCTACCACTACATGGGCTGCAGCACCTTCAGCGAGTACACCGTGGTGCCGGAAATCTCGCTGGCCGTGGTCAATCCGGAAGCGCCGCTGGAAAAGGTCTGCCTGCTCGGCTGCGGCGTCACCACCGGCATCGGCGCGGTGCACAATACCGCCAGGGTCAAGGCCGGCGATACCGTGGCCATATTCGGTCTCGGCGGCATCGGTCTGGCCGCCATCCAGGGCGCGGTGCAGGCCAGAGCCGGCCGCATCATCGCCATCGACACCAACCCGGACAAGTTCGCGCTGGCGCGCAGCATGGGTGCCACCGACTGCATCAACCCGAAGGATCATGCGCGGCCAATCCAGGACGTCATCGTCGAGATGACCGACGGCGGCGTCGATTTCAGCTTCGAGTGCATCGGCAATGTCGACGTGATGCGCGCGGCACTGGAGTGCTGCCACAAGGGCTGGGGCGAAAGCATCATCATCGGCGTGGCCGGCGCGGGCCAGGAGATCCGCACCCGCCCGTTCCAGCTGGTCACCGGCCGGGTCTGGCGCGGTTCGGCCTTCGGCGGCGTCAAGGGTCGCAGCCAGCTGCCGGGCATGGTGGAACAGGCGATGCACGGCGAGATCGACCTCGATCCGTTCATTACCCACACCCTGCCGCTGGAACGCATCAACGAAGCTTTCGACCTGATGCATGAAGGCAAATCGATCCGCGCGGTCATCCACTTCCAGGGCAGTTGACATGGAGCGCATAGCACGCAACGCCTGCTTCGGCGGCTGGCAGGACGTCTACCGCCATACCTCGGCCGTGCTCGGCTGCCCGATGCATGTCGCGGTCTACCTGCCGCCGCAGGCGCAGCAGCGACCGGTGCCGGTGCTGTACTGGCTGTCCGGCCTGACCTGCACCGAGCAGAACTTCATCACCAAGGCCGGCGCACAGCGCTACGCAGCCGAGCATGGCATCATGCTGGTCGCGCCGGATACCAGCCCGCGCGGCGACGGGGTCGCCGACGATCCCGCTTACGACCTCGGCCAGGGTGCCGGCTTTTACGTCAATGCCACCCGCGCGCCCTGGGCGGCGCACTACCGGATGTATGACTATGTGCGCGACGAATTGCCGGCACTGATCGAAGCCTGCCTGCCCGCCGGCAGCCAGCGCGCCATCGCCGGTCATTCGATGGGTGGCCATGGCGCGCTGGTGCTGGCACTGAGAAACCCCGGTCGTTACCGCAGCGTCTCGGCCTTCGCGCCTATCGTCGCTCCCGGCCAGGTGCCGTGGGGAGAAAAGGCGTTTTCCGCCTATCTGGGCGATGATCGCGAACTGTGGCAGCAATATGACAGCTGCAAACTGCTGGCTTCTGCAACGGAAAGACTGCCGCTGCTGGTCGATCAGGGCGAAGCAGACGATTTTCTCGCCACCCAGCTGCAACCGGAACGACTGCGGGCCGCGGCCGCGGCAGCCGGCCACCCGCTGACGCTGCGGCTGCATCCCGGTTATGACCACAGCTATTATTTCATCGCCAGTTTTATCGGCGACCACATTGCCCACCATGCACGGGCGCTGTTCGCAGCAGACTGATCGACGGCAAATCCGCCCTGACCGGTTCCCGGCCGCACATCGGCAGGAAAAATCCGACTGGGAAAACTTCATCCATGTGCCATAAATGACATACGCGACGGCGCGCGGGGTGCGCGCTGTCCGAAACATTCATACCGGGCCGCGCATGAAGCCATCCCTCCTCGTTCCGTCCTGTATCGCCGCTGCCGTCTCGCTGGCCTGGGCTCCCGCCGCCTTCGCTGCCGTGGACAATGCAGAAGTCCAGCGCCTGACCCAGGAACTCAATCTGCTCAAGCAGCGCTACGCCGCGCAGCAACGCACACTTGATCAGCTCGAAACCCGCATCAAGGCGCTGGCCGCCGCCTCCGGCGCCCCGCCCGCCACGGCAGCAGCCGGAAGCAGTGCCGGTGCCGCCGCAACGGCGGGGGGCGACTTCGCGGCAGCCGGCGGTGCGGCCGGCAGCGGGGCGGCAATCGGCACGGTCCAGCAGGCTGCCGCACAGGATATCCCGCCGCAGAAGAGCGTCGAGGACATCTACCAGAACGCCAGCGGCTTCCTGACCGGCAGCCGCTTCTCGCTGGAAGCCGGGCTCACTTATTCGCACTACGATTCGCGCCAGTTGAACGTCAGCGGCTTCTATGCGCTCGACTCGATCCTGCTCGGCAGCATCAATCTCGACCGCATCAAGAGCAACACCTTCACCTTTGACCTGACCGGGCGCATGTCGCTTGGTGACCGCTGGCAGTTCGATGCCAATATCCCGTTCCTGTACCGCTACAGCGATTACATCACCCAGACCGGCACCGCCGTCCCGATCGAAGCCAACGTCTCGTCCGGCCCGGCCATCGGCGATGCCAGTTTTGGCCTGGCGTACAAGCTGGTGAAAGAAGACGAGAACTGGCCGGACATCGTCGGCAGCCTGCGCGTGCGGGCACCGACCGGACGCGAGCCATACGGCATCAAGCTGGTCACGCGCGACCAGAGCGGCAACCAGGTGCTGGCCACCCCGAACGAGCTGCCGACCGGCAACGGCGTATGGGCGGTCACTGCCGGCATGTCCTTCGTCAAGACGGTCGATCCGGTCGTGCTGTTCGCCAACCTCGGCTACACCTACAACATCCGCCGCCACTTCGACGATATCAGCCAGCAGGTCGGTCAGACGCTGCCCGGCCACGTCAAGCTCGGCGACAGCATCCAGCTCGGCATGGGCATGGCCTTTGCGCTCAACGACCGCATGAGCCTCGGCATGTCGTACTCGTCGTCGATTGCCCGGAAGACCCGTATCCAGTACGACGGGCAGAGCGAACAGGATGTGCTGAACAGCGACACCCACGCCGCCGCGTTCAACTTCGGTCTGACCTGGGTGGTGAACAAGAACCTGTCGGTGGTGCCGAACCTGGCAATCGGGCTGACGCCGGATTCGCCGGATTACTCGCTGAGCCTCCGCTTCCCGTACAACTTCTGAACGCGGAAATGAAAAAGAGCCCCGGAACAAAAGGGGGTTTCCGGGGGCAAGGAGCAGGCCAGTGCATGATTATTGTTGTCTGGTCCGTGTCCCCGCACAGGCGGAAAAGACGGTCACAGTCAAAACGGGGCGCAGGTGTCGCCCTACTGGATGCCGCGCATCAGGTTGACCAGCGGCACGGTGCTGGAGCGCAGCGACGCGGCGTCGATGTTCACGGTCAGCCGGGCCAGATTGGTCACCTGATTGTGGCTGCTGATGACAGCCGTCTGCTGGCTCAGGTTGCCGTTGCCGATGCCCTGCTGCGCCGTCCCCTGCCCGGCGACCGCCATGCTCAGCGACAGACGGCCGCTCTGCAATGCCGCCAGCACATTGCCGGCCTGCAGCGTGGTGGTACCGCTGGCCGACAGGGTGCCGACCTGGGTCATGCCGGCAGTCAGCCCCGGCGCCGTGGTGCCGGCCGGCCCCACTTCCACGCCGATGCCATTGCCGACCCGGTTGCCGTCGCCGGCAATCTGTATTCCCTGCGACACCCCCTTTACCGTCGACAGGTCGGTCTGCACCACGGTACCGGTCCCTGCCGCCGCTGCCGCCCCGCTCTTGTTCCCGGACTGATAGACGGTGATGGTCGGCAAAAAGCCGTTGCCCTGCGACGCGGCAAACTTCACTGCAGCCGACTGGGTGTCGCCGGCCTGCGTTTGCCAGCTGGTGACCATTTCCAGACCGAAGCTGACGATCTGACCGGGTGCCACATACTTGCCGCGCATATTGGCCAGCATGTCGTTGCCGACCTCGGTAATGCGCAATGGCTCGGCCGCCAGCGCCGGGGCCGACAACCCCAGCCCCGCCAGACAGCCCATCCAGACAATCCGTTTCATGGTTGTCCCCCGTGACCGTGCCAGGCACGATCAGAAAAAATCGCTTTGCGTGAAGCCGAACTCCATCAGGTCGGCATCCCGTATCGGCCGGAACTCGTTCACCATCCGGCTGCGCCGCAACGGGTCCGGCGGCGTCAGCAGCACGTTGTTGCGGTTGTAGTTCGGCCCGATGACGGCCAGCAGCACACCATTCCAGCCTTCGCCGAATTCCTTCAGCGACACGCGACGATTGCCCAGCACCGGATCGGCCATGAACACCACGTCGCGGGTGGCCCGCTGCACGATGACAAAATGCTTGTAGCCGCGATAGTCGACCAGCGAGATGGTCGGTACGCGGATGGTCGGCAGGTCTTCCAGCTTCATCTGGTAACCGCGCCCGCGCAGGCCGATCGCCTCGACCAGCGTCTTCATGTCCAGCATCGAGAAACCCTGGGTCCGGACCAGTTCGGGGTCGGACACCCCCATCATGGCCTCGATCAGGTCGCCTTCATCGATATGCAGTCCATAGGCGTAACGCAGCAGCGTGGCCAGTGCGGCTGCGCCACAGCTGTAGTCGGTCTGCTGTTGCACCACATTGCGAAACCTGGCTGCCTTCAGGCTCCAGACCGGTTTCGACAGTGACACGGTACTGGAGACATCGACCCGCATCGGCGCGCTGTCCGGCGCGGCCGCCAGGGCAGGCCCCGACACCAGCAGCGCCAGCACGCCCGTCCGCATCCATTTGCGTGTCATGACATTCTCCGTTGCGCGGGAACAGCGGCCACTGCGGTCACGCTGCCTGCGCACCATTCGGCTGCAACATGGGCGCGAACCCGAAAGTCCGCGCCCCGTCCTCCCCTGCCGCTTTCCTTACTTGCCGGAAGCCGCTGCGATAACCAGCGAGTTGGCTTGCTGGTTGCCGATGCCCGAAGCGATGTTCACACCCACGTTGCCGGTGTTGTTCATCAGCGAGTTGCCGACGGCTGCAGTCAGATCGCAAGCCTGATCGGTAAAGGACTTGTTGTGGTCAAGCTGCTGGCTGGTCGAAGCGGTCGCGGAAGCCAGGATGGCACCCTTGGCATTGGCGATCGACGTGCTGTTGCCTTGCTGGTTGCCCTGACCGGCCGCCACGTTCACACCCACGACGCCGGTGTTGCCGTTGACCGAGTGCCAGACCGCGGCCGTCAGCTTGTCGCCATGGCCGATCGACCAGTTGTTCAGCTGGCCATCCTGCTCGGCCTGGCTGCTGGCAATGGCTGCCGCGCCCTTGCTGCTGGTCCCGCCATTGCCGCAATCGCCACCGCGGCAGCTGTCCGACGACACCGAGACGCCACCGGTCACGAAGGACAGGTCGGCAATGGCCAGCGCATTCGATTGCTGGTTGCCATCACCGGCGCCGACGTTCAGGCCGACATTGCCGAGGTTGCCGGTCACGCTGTGGTCGACGGAGGCGGACGCATTGGAACCCAGCTCGCCATCATTGCGATAGCTGACCTGACGGGTGTTGGTCGCCGCATCGGCCTTGGCCGTGATGTTCAGCGTGCCGCCGCCGTTGATCTTGATGTCAGTGCTGACCTTTTCGACATTGCTCTTGTCGGATTCCTGGGCGAACTTGCCGGTCGTGGTCTTGCTGGCGGTCGAGGTATTGCTCACCGTCGACGAGGTGCTCTTGGTGTCGGTGAACTTGGTGCCGCCGTCTTCCCCGCCTCCCGGAGGGTTGTAACCGCCACCAGCCAGGGCCGAGGAGGCTGCGAACGCGCCGGCCACTGCCAGCAGAACCAGTTTGATCTGGGTTTTCATGATGAGTTTCTCCTTGCTTGATTGAATGCGCGTTTGCCCGCGCCGGCATCATGGAGTCGAGAACTGCCCGTCCCCGTGAATTCCTTACTGCCACTGCCTCACTGCCAGACCATCAGGGCGCATGTACCGCCAGGGCGATGCCATTGCCTGCCTGATTGCCGTTTCCCGCGACCTGGTTCACCTGAACCACGCCACTGAGATTCTGAAAACTTGCCGCATCCATCGTGGCCTGCCGCTTGCCGCCGGCCACCTCGTTCCCGCTGCCACCACTGTCCGGCGCGGCGGAGGTCAGACCGGCCAGCCGGCTGTCGTCGACCGCACCGACATGGCTGGCCGTGGTCGTCGCACTGGCATTCGGTCCGGTCGCCAGCGCAAACTGGTTGAGCGTCTGGTTGAAACCCCCGCTGACCTGATTGACCTGCAGCACGCCGACCCCGCCCTGGAAGCTCCCGCCACTGATGCTGGCGCTGTAATTGTTCTTGCCCAGCGCGGCCAGATCGCCGGCCGTGACCCGCTGTGCCTGCCCGGTTTGCGCGGCGGCTTGTGCAAGCCCCGCCGTCGTCGTCGACAGCACGGTCTGGTTCGCCTGCTGGTTGCCCAGGCCGGCGGCCTGGTTGACCGCCTGACGACCGACCGACTGGCCGCCGCTGCCCTGAATCAGGGTGTCCATGTCGGCCGCCGTCGCCGCCAGCGGCAGCAGCAGGACCAGGCAGAGGGGAGTGCGCTTCATGGCCATGTCCTCAGCGGATACCGAGTGAACGGGTCACGGTGTTGGCAATGCTGCCGCCCAGGCTGCCCGACGCTCCGCCGCTGGCACCGCCGCCCTGGCTGCCGCCCATCGTCGACAGGTTGCTGCCGATCGGCGCCGTGACGGCCTGGGCAGTCGAACCCGACTGGGTGCCGTAAACCCCGGGCCGGGCCCCCAGCAGCGCACTGTTCGCTTCGCCGATCCCCATGCTGCCCAGCACCTCGGGCGAGCGGTCGGTGTTCACGGTGGTGGTCTGCGGATTTTTCGGCGTGTTCGCCAGCTGGAAATACGGGGTGACAGGCAGTTCGCGCCGGATGACGATATTGCCGCCGTCCGCCAGTGCCAGCCCGGCATGGGCAGCCAGTAGGCTGACCAGCATCGGGCGGAAGTAGGACGTTGTGTTCATGGCGGTCTCCGGTGTGTCGGACTTTTCTGCCCTTCATATGGCAGGATGCGTGCCAACCGATCAACGCATTGATTTCAATGGCTTTTTATTTTCACACCGCTGGCAGAACGCCATGACTGTTTCATATCCGAGACAGGACTTAGCCGTGAGGAATGACTCGGGCAGGCAGGGATATGCTTTGTTCATGAGTTGTCATATGCATGGAGGTAGACAACGATGAACATTCCGTCAGGCATGCTGGGACAACGTCATCCCCACCAGCGAAAATGCCGTCCGATTTTGAGAATCCGCCAGCACATTCATCCGGCCCGCCCGCCGGCAGATCAGAAAAGCTGCCTGTCACAGCAACGGCTGCTTTACAATCGTCCGCTGGTTACGAACTGAACGAGTCCATGAATCACTACCCGCACCCGATCCTGGCCCGCGAAGGCTGGCCCTACATTGTCTGCTCCGTTGCCCTGGCCATTGTCCTGAGCTATGCGATAGGTGCCTGGTCGCTGCCGTTCTGGCTGCTGGCGCTGTTTGTCGTGCAGTTCTTCCGCGACCCGGCGCGAACCATCCCGACGCAGAAGAACGCCGTACTGAGCCCGGCTGACGGCCGGATCGTGGTGGTCGAACGCACCGAGGACCCGCAGCTGAAGCAGCCGGCGATCAAGGTCAGCGTGTTCATGAACGTGTTCAACGTGCACTCGAACCGCAGCCCGGTCGATGGCACGGTGACCCAGGTCAACTACCATGCCGGCAGCTTCCTGAATGCGTCGATGGCCAAGGCCTCGACCGAAAACGAGCGCAACGCGGTATCGGTGCGGATGGACAACGGCACCGAGGTCACCTTTATCCAGATCGCCGGTCTGGTGGCGCGTCGCATCCTCTGCTACGCGAAGCCGGGCGACCGCCTGGCCCGTGGCCAGCGCTACGGCTTTATCCGCTTCGGTTCCCGGGTGGACGTGTACCTGCCGCTGTCGGCTACCGTCAAGGTTGCCATCGGTGATAAAGTGAGCGCCACTCACACCATTCTCGCCGAGCTGGCGGAATAACATCGCCTCCGGCCGCGGAGACCTTCCGCGGCTGCGCCCCCATCAGACACATGCCAGATACCCAGACAAAAATGCCCCTGCGCCGCCAGGGGATATACCTGCTGCCGAACCTGTTCACGCTTGCCGCGCTGTTTGCCGGCTTCTATGCCATCGTGCAGGGCATGAACAACCAGTTCGAGCTGGCCGCCGTGGCCATTTTCATTGCCATGATCCTCGATGGCATGGATGGCCGCGTCGCCCGCATGACCCACAGCCAGAGCGCTTTCGGCGCCGAGTTCGACTCACTGTCCGACATGGTCAGTTTCGGCGTCGCGCCGGCACTGGTTGCCTATGAATGGATGCTGCGCGATTTCGGCAAGCTCGGCTGGATGGTCGCCTTCATCTACTGCGCCGGCGCGGCACTGCGCCTGGCACGCTTCAATACCATGATCGGCGTGGCCGACAAGCGCTGGTTTACCGGCCTGCCGAGTCCGGCCGCCGCGGCGCTGGTCGCCGGCCTGGTGTGGATCGTGCACGCGTACAGCCTCGACGTGCCCGGCATCGACTGGATCGCGCTGGTGTTCACCGCCTTTGCCGGCATCTCGATGGTCACCAACGTCCGCTTCTACTCGTTCAAGGAAATCAATCCGCGCGCCAAGGTGCCGTTCGTCGCCATGCTGGTGGTGCTGGTGGTCATCCTGCTGACGGCCTCGACGCCGGCGCTGGTGCTGTTCGGCTTCTTTGTCGTCTATGCGCTGTCCGGCTATGTGCTGGCACTGCTGCGCATGGGACGCCGCAAGCCCGCGGTCGAACCGGTACCGCGTGCCGAGCTCGACATCAGCCCGGCGGACAAGGCAGACGACAGCCCGCGACAGGACTGACGTTCGCGATCGGCAAGGCCAGCAAAAAGGGAACCCGCGGGTTCCTTTTTTGCTGGCCTGTTGCCACGCGATTGTTCCGGTTTTCGCTACA
Source organism: Microvirgula aerodenitrificans DSM 15089 (assembly GCF_000620105.1). Taxonomy (NCBI): domain Bacteria; kingdom Pseudomonadati; phylum Pseudomonadota; class Betaproteobacteria; order Neisseriales; family Aquaspirillaceae; genus Microvirgula; species Microvirgula aerodenitrificans. The sequence goes on from NZ_JHVK01000012.1 coordinate 66,756, forward strand.
AACCGTACCGAACCAGCCGGTTTATCTCCCGGGCTGGCAGTGCGACACTGGGCCATCGACACATCCGCCGCGAAGGAGCCCTCATGTCCACCCTGCCCACCCTGTTCGTCTCCCATGGTTCGCCAATGCTGGCACTGGATACCGGCGAGATCGGTCATGCCTGGCGCACGCTGGCTGCCAGCCTGCCGCGCCCGCGTGCCATTCTCGCCGTGTCGGCACACTGGAACACGCCGGCGCCGGTACTGTCGACCGCCGCGCAGCCGGCCACCATCCACGATTTCTACGGTTTCCCCGCCCCGCTGTACCAGCTGCAATACCCGGCCCCCGGCGCGCCGGCGCTGGCGCGGGAAATTGTCGATCTGCTGGCCGGCGCCGGCATCGAGGCCACGACAGATCCCGACTACGGTCTCGATCACGGCGCCTGGACGCCGCTGCGCGAACTGTATCCCCAGGCCGATATTCCGGTGCTGCAGCTGTCGGTCCAGCCACGCCGTGATCCGGCCTGGCATTACCGGGTCGGCCAGGCCCTGTCGGCGCTGCCGGCCGACGGCGTGCTGGTACTGGCTTCCGGCAGCCTGACCCACAATCTGCGCGATGCCATGTCCGGCCTGCCGGCCCAGCCCTATGTCGAGGCGTTCGCCGACTGGATGTACCGGACGCTGACGGCCGGCGCGGTGGACAGCGCGCTCGACTATCGCCACCAGGCACCGGGCGCCACGCGTGCCCACCCGACCGACGAGCACCTGCTGCCGCTGTTCGTCGCGCTGGGTGCCGCCGGGGCCGGGGCCCGGGCCACACGTTTCTATCACGGCGAGGACAGTGCGCTGTCGATGGACAGTTATCGCTTCGATCCGGTGCCGTCCGCCACAGCCTGATGCGCCTTTTTTCAACAACAATATCGGACAATATGTCCGATATTGTTGTTTGGACATGGGAAAAATGAAGTTTTTTACGCTTGATTACGATTTTTGTTTGACCGGTTGTCCGATATTGGGTAAGTTTCCTACAGCACTTCAGGAAAGACACCCATGTCATTGGACATTGCAAAACTGATCGACGACTTTGGCGGCCCCGCCACCCTGGCCGATGCGCTGACGCGCGCCTGGCCCGAGGAGCCGATCAGCCGCGCAGCGGTGTACAAATGGCGCGCACGCGGCGGCCTGCCGCAGGCGCAGCTGAACAAGCTGGCACAACTTGCGGCACAGCAAGGCCGGCGTTTCGATCTGAACACCTATCTGCTCACTGCGAGCGCGCCTGACCCCCGGAGAAATAGTGAAATGAGCGACCGCCTCTATATTTTCGACACCACCTTGCGCGACGGCGAACAAAGCCCGGGCGCGGCGATGACCAAGGAAGAGAAAATCCGCATCGCCCGCCAGCTGGAACGTCTGGGGGTGGACATCATCGAGGCCGGTTTTGCTGCCGCCAGCCCGGGAGACGCGGAAGCCATCCATGCCATCGCCGGCATCATCAAGGACAGCACGGTCTGTTCGCTGGCCCGCGCCAACGAACGCGACGTGCGGGCCGCCGGTGAAGCCATCCAGCCGGCCGCGAAGGGCCGCATCCACATCTTCATCGCCACCAGCCCGATCCATATGGAGAAGAAGCTGCGCATGACGCCGGACGAGGTGGTGGCCGCCGCGGTCAGTGCCATCGCCGTCGGTCGCGAATACACCGATGACATCGAGTTCTCGGCCGAGGATGCAGTCCGCTCCGACATCGACTTCCTGATCCGCATCTTCGAGGCGGTGATCAAGGCCGGCGCCCGCACCATCAATGTCCCGGACACGGTCGGCTACAGCATTCCGTCGGTCTGGCAGGAACACATGCGCACGCTGATCGCCCGCGTACCCGGCGCCGACCAGGTGATCTGGTCGACCCACTGCCACAACGACCTCGGCATGGCGGTCGCCAATTCGCTGGCCGCGATCCAGGGCGGCGCACGCCAGGTCGAGTGCACGATCAATGGCCTTGGCGAGCGCGCCGGCAATGCGTCGCTGGAAGAAATCGTCATGGCGATCAAGACCCGCAAGGACGTGTTCGGGCTGGAAACCCGCATTGATGCCACCCAGATCGTGCCGACGTCCAAGCTGGTATCGACCATCACTGGCTATCCGGTACAGCCGAACAAGGCCATCGTCGGCGCCAATGCGTTCTCGCATGAATCCGGCATCCACCAGGACGGTGTGCTCAAGCACCGCGAAACCTACGAAATCATGTCGGCCGAAAGTGTCGGCTGGTCGACCAACCGCCTGACCCTCGGCAAGTTGTCCGGCCGCAACGCGTTCCGCACCAAGCTGACCGAGCTCGGCATCGAGATCGCCAGCGAGGTGGCACTGAATGCAGCCTTCGCCCGCTTCAAGGAGCTGGCCGACCGCAAGCGCGAAATTTTCGACGAAGACTTGCTGGCGCTGGCCAACGAAGAGCTGAGCGCCCATGAGCCGGAAGCGTTCAGGTTTGTGTCGCTGAAACTGGCGACCGAAACCGGCGAGTCGCCGCGTGCCGAGATCGTGTTCAACCAGCAGGGGCAGGAATGTCGTGCCGAGTCCAGCGGGTCCGGCCTGGTCGACGCCACGTTCAAGGCGATCGAAAGCGTCGCCAGCAGCGGCAGCGAGCTCGAACTGTACTCGGTCAATGCCATTACCCAGGGTACCGACAGCCAGGGCGAAGTCACCGTGCGTCTCGCCCGCGACGGCCGCGTCGTCAATGGTCAGGGTGCCGACACGGACATCATCGTCGCCAGTGCCAAGGCCTATCTGTCGGCGCTGAACAAGCTTTCCCAATCCGAACGGCTGCACGCTCAGCACAGCAGCGTCTGAACCGCTCCAGATCCCGTCGGCAGATGTCATCCATCTGTTAACCGACCCGTCATCGCCAACGCGGCGCGATCCGCCGCCGAGGTCAGGAAATACCGTCCGGCCGTGTGATCCACGCCGTCGACGCCGGGCCGCCCTTACCAAGGGCGGCCTCGACTGCTTGCAGGGGTGGGCACCAGCGGCAGCAGGGGCGCCGGTACACGCCCGGCTGACAGCAACCGTCATGAGCACGGCAGTCGCCTGATTGAACCCGCCCCCTTCCGTCCCCGCCGCCGCGGGGAAACCTCGCTTCGCTCGTCCGTTCTTCGCTCTCTTGCAGGGCGGACACCAGCGGCAGCAGGGGCGCCGGTACACGCCCGGCTGACAGCAACCGTCATGAGCACGGCAGTCGCCTGATTGAACCCGCCCCCTTCCGTCCCCGCCGCCGCGGGGAAACCTCGCTTCGCTCGTCCGTTCTTCGCTCTCTTGCAGGGTGGACACCAGCGGCGACAATGCCTGCAGCCGCAGCACAGCCGCCGCCACAGGCATACAATGACGGCCCGCCATTTTGACCCGGCCATCGTCATGCCGCTGCTGTTCGCCGAACTGTTCTTCTTCCTGCTGGTCATTCTTGCCGCCGCCGAAATCTTCACCAATGCGCTGGAGCATCTGGGCGAGAAGCTGCATATTTCAGAGGGTGTCACCGGCTCGCTGTTCGCGGCAGTCGGCACCGCGCTGCCGGAAACGCTGGTGCCGATTCTGGCCATTATCGGCGGCACCGCCGACCAGACGGTCAACCACGAGATCGGGGTCGGCGCCATTCTGGGCGCGCCGCTGATGCTCGGCACCCTGACCTGTTGCATGATGGCCATCGCCGCGCTGCGCCAGCGCGGACTGCACGGTCATATCCGGCCGGAACCGACCGGTCTCAAGCGCGACCTGAGCTTCTTCCTGGCCGGCTACGCCATTGCGACGCTGGCCATGTTCGTCCCGCACCAGTACGACAGCCTGCACCTGCGCGGCATGCTGTCGTTCGTGCTGGTGCTGCTGTACTTCGTCTATATGCTGGTAACGCTGAAGGCATCCAGCGCGCTGGTCGAGGCCGGGCACGGCACCGAAGCGGAAAACACCATGTATCTGGCGCGGCTGCGGCTGCCGGTCAATCTGTTCACCATCGTCCTTCAGCTCGGTCTCGGGCTGACGCTGCTGGTCTGGGGCGCCGAGGGCTTTATCGACGGCGTGGCCGGCGCCTCGTCCTTCCTGCACATCTCGCCGCTGCTGCTGTCGCTGCTGATCATTCCGATCGCCACCGAACTGCCGGAGAAGATCAATTCCATCCTGTGGGTCCGCCGTGACAAGGACACCCTGGCCTTCGGCAACATCACCGGCGCCATGGTGTTCCAGGGCACCCTGCTGCCGGCCATCGGCATTGCGCTGACACCGTGGGTGCCGCGTCCGGAAGTATTCCTCGGTCTGGTGATCACGCTGGTCGCCGCCTGCTGGCTGCGGCATCTGGCCCGTCATCCGGGCGGTATCCGCATCCGCCACCTGATGCTGAACGGCGTGCTGTACGCGTCGTATCTGGTGCTGGCGATCACGCTCAGTTAGGCGCGACGCCGCGCCTGCATCGGCTCGCCAATGGCCGCCAGTTCGGCGGCGGACAGCAGCACGGCGGCTTGCGCGAAGACCCCGCCTTCCTCACGCGCCGCATGCTCGCGGTAGCGGCCGGCAAAGGCGTGGGCGAGCGCGGCATCCAGCGTGGCGGTCTGGCGCGCCGCCACGGCTTCCAGTTGCGGCTTCAGCTGCGCCCACAGCCCGGCGAATGCGCGGTGCTCGGCCTTCAGTGCGGCAATTTCATCGGCCAGCGACGGGTCGCGGGCCAGCAGCAGCGGAAACAGGTCGCGTTCCTCGTCATCGTGATGCAGCGGGCCGGCAATATCGAAATAGCGCAAGATGCCCTGCGCCGCGCTGACGGCACCGTCATTGCAGCCGTGCTGTTCCAGCCAGGCCGGCAGGGCATCCAGCCAGCCGGCAAAGCGGCGCACCTTGTCGTGACAGGCATGCAGCATGTCCAGCGGCGCGGCGAAGCTCGGCGCGGGTGCGGCAAACGGTTCTTCTGGCTGCATCGGGCGGACTCCAGGCGGATTCGGGGGCGGGCGGCATCTGCTACAGTGATCGCCATTGTAGACGCAGGCCCACGCTCCGATGATTATCGACGCTCAAGGAATTTGCAGCCCGGCACGGCAGTGCCGTTCGCCAAACCACGATGCCCGCAGCATGGACATCGAGCTGGTGGTGATCCACCACATCAGCCTGCCGCCGGACTGTTATGACGGCGACGCCGTGCTGCGGCTGTTCACCAATACACTGGAGGCGGATGCCGACCCGTACTATGCGGAAGTGGCGCGACTGCGGGTGTCGAGCCACTTTTTCATTCGTCGCGACGGCACGCTTTGGCAGTGCGTGCCGACCGTGGCGCGGGCCTGGCATGCCGGCGTGTCGAACTGGCGCGGACGCGAGCGCTGCAATGACTTCTCGCTCGGCATCGAGCTGGAAGGCAATCTGACCGATCCGTTCACCGATGCCCAGTACCTGACGCTGATCCCGCTGCTGAAGGCGCTGAAGGCACGCCACCCGGGCGTGCGCGAGCTGGCCGGCCACGAGCATGTCGCGCCCGGCCGCAAGCGCGATCCCGGCCCGACCTTCGACTGGGAGCGCACCACGCGCGGCAGCGGGCTGCCGCTGTGGCGCGGCGAGGGCTGACTACAGTTCGACCATGGTCCCCATTTCCACTACCCGGTTGGCCGGGATGTGGAAGAAGTCGGTCGCCCGGGTCGCATTCTTCGACATCAGCACGAACAGTCGCTCGCGCCAGCGTGCCATGCCCGGCCGCGACGACGAGATCAGCGATTCGCGCGACAGGAAGAACGAGGTATCCATTTCTTCCAGCACCAGGTCCTGCTCGGCGCACAGTGCCAGCACGTCGGGCACGCTCGGGCTTTCCTTGAAGCCGTAGCGCGCGATCACCTGCCAGAATGCCGGCGACAGCCGCCGGACCACGACCCGGGTGTCATCCTGCATGAATGGTTCGTCGACGTTCTTGATCGTCATCAGCACCACCCGCTCGTGCAGCACCTTGTTGTGCTTCAGGTTATGCAGCAGCGCATGCGGAATCCCCTGGGTCGACCCGGTCATGAACACCGCCGTGCCGGTCACCCGTGCCGGCGGATAGGATTCCAGGTTGCGGATAAAGTCGTCGAGCGGCAGTTCATCGGCGAACAGGCGCTGGTACAGCAGCTCGCGCCCGCGCTTCCAGGTGGTCAGCAGGGTGAAGATCACCAGGCCCAGCAGCAGCGGCAGCCAGCCGCCGTCCACCACCTTCAGCACGTTGGCGCTGAAGAAGGCGAGATCGATGCTCAGGAAGAAGGCGGTCACGGCCAGCGCGGCCGGCAGCGGCCAGCGCCAGCGATAGCGCGACACGATGAAAGCCAGAATCGTGGTCAGCACCATGGTACCGGTCACGGCGATGCCATAGGCGGCGGCCAGTGCCGACGAGCTGCGGAACACCAGCACCACGATCAGCACCGAAGCCAGCAGTGCCCAGTTGACCACCGGAATGTAGATCTGGCCGATTTCGTTTTCCGACGTGTGGCGGATGTCGACCCGCGGGCAGTAGCCGAGCTGCACCGCCTGACGGGTCAGCGAATAGGCGCCGGAGATCACCGCCTGCGCCGCGATCACCGTGGCCAGTGTCGCCAGTACCACCAGCGGCAGCACCAGCCAGTCCGGCGCCAGGTTGAAGAACGGATTGGTGACGGCGGACGGTTCCTTGATGATGCGCGCCCCCTGGCCGAAGTAGTTCAGCGTCAGCGACGGCAGCACCAGACCGAACCAGGCCCAGCGGATCGGCCGGCGGCCGAAGTGGCCCATGTCGGCATACAGTGCCTCGCCGCCGGTCAGCGCCAGCACCACGGCACCCAGCGCCAGATAGGCGGCAAAGCGGTGTGTCTCGACGAACAGGAAGGCGTGATACGGATTCAGGGCTGCCAGGACTTCCGGCACCTGCATGATGTTGTAAAGCCCCAGCGCAGCCAGGGAGGCAAACCACAGCACCATGACCGGGCCGAACCAGGTGCCCATTTTCGCCGTGCCGTAACGCTGGACGAAGAACAGGGCCACCAGCACGCAGATCGCCAGCGGCAGCACATACGGCGTGAGCTCCGGCGTCACCACTTCCAGCCCTTCCGCAGCGGACAGCACCGACACGGCGGGAGTAATCACGGCATCGCCGTAGAACAGCGACGCCCCGGCGATGCCGACGATCATCAGGCCGAGGCTCCAGCTGCGCTTGGCGCGCAGCGCCAGCGCCATCAGCGCCATGACCCCGCCTTCGCCGTTATTGTCGGCCCGCAACACGTAGGCAACATATTTCAGTGACACCACCAGCATGATCGCCCAGAAAATCAGCGACAGGATGCCCAGCACGTTGTCTGCCGTCGGCGCGAGCCCGTGCGCTGGAGAAAAGCATTCCTTCAGCGTGTACAGCGGGCTGGTGCCGATGTCGCCGAAGACCACGCCGAGGGCGGCGATGACAACGGGAGGCAACGGTTTGGACGTAGTGGCAGTCTGCATGAAAGCGAAACCGCCGGGACTAGCCGGCGGTGCAACGGAAACGGTCGAATTGTAGTCTGTGCAACGCGCCGGGAGTAATACATCTTCATGATCCGTTTGATCCCAGTGGCGGAAACGCCGCACCTCCCTGTTCGCCCGTGCCCGCCGCACGCTACAATCAGGACAATTTTGCCAGTATTCCAACGGATATCGTCACCATGCGCGCCAGCCAATTTTTCCTGTCCACGCTCAAGGAAGCACCGAGCGAAGCCGAACTTCCCAGTCACAAACTGATGCTGCGCGCCGGTCTGATCAAGCGCCTGGCCAGCGGTCTGTACACCTGGATGCCGATCGGCTTTCGCGTGCTGAAGAAGGTCGAACGCATCGTGCGTGAGGAAATGGAACGCGCCGGCAGCGTCGAGCTGATCATGCCGGCCATCCAGCCGGCCGAACTGTGGCAGGAATCCGGCCGCTGGGAGTTCTATGGCAAGGAGCTGCTGCGCCTGAAGGACCGTCACGACCGCGACTTCTGCGTCGGCCCGACCCACGAGGAAGTCATCACTGACGTCGTGCGCAAGGAAGTGAAAAGCTACAAGCAGCTGCCGCTGAACTTTTTCCAGGTGCAGACCAAGTTCCGCGATGAGGTCCGCCCGCGCTTCGGCGTGATGCGCGCGCGTGAATTCGTCATGAAAGATGCGTACTCGTTCCACACCGACTTCGACAGTCTGAAGGCCACCTATCAGACCATGTACGACGCCTATTGCCGCATCTTCGACCGTCTGGGCCTCGAGTACCGCCCGGTCGCGGCCGATACCGGCTCGATCGGCGGCACCGGCTCGCACGAGTTCCAGGTGCTGGCCGACTCCGGCGAGGACGTGATCGCCTACTGCCCGACCTCCGGCTATGCCGCCAACGTCGAGCTGGCCGAGGCCGTCGCCCCGGCCACGCCGCGTCCGGCAGCGAGCGCACCGATGTGCAAGGTGCACACGCCGAAGGTCAAGACCATCGCCGACCTGGTGTCCTTCCTGAATGTCGACATCAAGGCCACCGTCAAGGCGGTGGTAGTCAACGGCAGCGACGGCCCGGTGCTGCTGCTGGTTCGTGGCGACCACACCCTGAACGAGCTGAAGGCGGAAAAGATCGACGGTATCGACTCGCCGCTGACCTTCGCCGCGCCGGCCGACATCGAGGCTGCCTTCGGTGCCCGCCCCGGCTCGCTGGGTCCGGTCGGATTCAAGGGCCGTGTCATTGCCGACCGCACCGTCGCCGCCATGGCCGACATGATTACCGGCGCCAATGAGGACGACCAGCACTACACCGGCGTCAACTGGGGCCGCGATGTCGCCGAACCGGAAGTCGCCGATCTGCGCAATGTGCTGCCCGGCGACCCGAGTCCGGACGGCCAGGGCGAACTGGCGCTGTGCCGCGGCATTGAGGTCGGCCACGTATTCCAGTTGCGCACCAAGTATTCGGAAGCACTGTCGGCCACCTTCCTCGACCGCGACGGCAAGTCACAGGTCATGGAAATGGGCTGCTACGGCATTGGCGTCAGCCGCATTGTCGCCGCAGCGATCGAGCAGAACTTCGACGAGCGCGGCATTGTCTTTACCGATGCAATGGCCCCGTTCACCGTCGGCATCGTGCCGATGGGCTATCACCGCTCAGAGACGGTCAAGGCAGCCGCCGACGCGCTGTACGCCGAACTGAAGGCAGCCGGCATCGATGTGCTGCTGGACGATCGTGACGAGCGCCCGGGCGTGCTGCTGGCCGACGGCGAGCTGATCGGCCTGCCGCACCGCGTGGTCATCGGCGACCGGGGGCTGAAGGAAGGCAACGTCGAATACCAGCAACGCCGCGACAGTGCCGCGACCAGTGTGCCGCTGGCTGACGTGGCCGCGCTGATCCGGAACAAACTCGCAAGCTGATCTGCTCCGCCACGACAAAGCCGCCCGGCTGCTGCCCGGCGGCTTTTTTTGCCGGACGCCAGACCGGTTTCAGCGCGGGTCCACCTGCTGCAGGTACGGGGCAACCTTGTTCAGGAAATGCCGGGCGCACAGTGTGCCGCGCCGGTAATCGCTGTCCAGTTCCCCCGCCGAGCTGCCGACGATGCGGCTGCGCAGCGGCCGGCGCGGCGCGATTTCGACGATGCGCAGGTTGCCGGGCGGGTTTTCGATGAATTTCTGCGTATCGACATAGCTCTGCTCGTGCGACTCGAACAGGGCGACCCAGTCGCGGAAGCGGCTTTTCGCCAGTGCGCCCTGCATGCGCAGGCGCCAGGGCGGCGGTTCCATGACGCCGGCCGGCGTGGTGCGGATGACCACGATCAGGTCGGCGCCACGCTGCCAGGCCTCGCGCACCGGGATGGCGTCGCGCACGCCGCCATCGAGATAGGTCACGCCGTTCAGTACCGCGCCGCGCCGGTAGAACAGTGGAACGGCACTCGATGCCTTGATCGCACCGAGCCAGTCATCCTGCTGCACGCGAAAGTACACCGGGCGGAAATCATCGCTGCGGCAGGCGCACAGCAGCAGCTCACGCCCTTCCAGCCGGCGGCGCGCCTGTTCAAGATCAAGCGGACAGGACTGGGCAGTGGTGTCCAGCAGCCAGTCCAGGTCGATCAGGTGCCCGCCACGGATAAAGCGCATCGGGTTGAAGAATTCGCGGCTGGTGGTCAGCCGGGTAATGACGTCGCGTGCATAGCCATGCTGGCCGCACGCATAGGCCGAGACGTTCTGGGCGCCGGCCGAGGTGCCGATCATCAGCTGGAACGGGAAAAAATCCTGCTTCAGGAAGGTGTCGAGAATGCCGGCAGTGAAAATGCCGCGCTGGCCGCCGCCTTCGCAGACCAGCGCGATCTTGCGATACGGCAGCGCATCCAGCGGCCCGCCCTGGCCGTGCATGCCGAGGGTGTTGATGCCGAGTTTGTATCCCATACTGCGTCCCGGGGCCGTCGCAAGGGCGCCAGTCCTTATCAAGTAAACGCTTTCAGTCTACCGCCCACCGGACGGGCCCGCGACGCGGAACGGACGAGCGTTCGCCCGCAGCAGGTCAGGGCGTGCGGCTCAGGGCCAGCAGCAGGTGTTCCAGCTTGTCCCACGGGTCGCCGTCACCGGCGCCCTTGATCGCACGGTCGATGTCGGCACACTGGCCGAGCGCGGTCTGCAGCCTGGCCTGCGACAGCCGGCGCAGCGCCGGTTCGACCAGTCGCTGGCGCTCGCCCCAGATCCGGTTTTCCTTCATCAGCGCCGCCAGCGGCTTGCCGTCCTTGAGACCGACACGGAGACGGATCAGGCCGCGCAGTTCCTCGGCCACCGACCACAGTGCCAGCACCGGCGCCTCGCCTTCGGCCTTCAGACCGGCCAGCATGCGCGTGACCCGGGCCACATCGCCGGCCAGCCAGGACTCGGACAGCTTGAACACATCGAAGCGGGCGACATTGGCCACCGCGGCCCGCAGTGCGTCCAGATCCAGTTCGCCAGGCGGGTGCAGCAGCGCCAGCTTGTCGATCTCCTGCCGCGCCGCCAGCAGATTGCCTTCGACCCGGTCAGCCATGAACGCCAGTGCGTCCGGCGTCAGCCTCTGCTGCTGCCGTTCCAGCCGGCGGGCGATCCAGGCCGGCAGCTCGCGCCGTTCGACCGGCTGCGCGGCCAGCACGATGCCGGCGGCGTCCAGCGCCGAAAACCACTTGCCGCTCATCTGCGCGCGTTCGAGCTTCGGCAGTTGCACCAGCGTCACCGTGTCTTCGGGCAGCCGGGCGGCAAAGGCTGCCAGCACCGCCCCGCCCTCGGTACCGGGCTTGCCGGACGGGATGCGGATTTCCAGCAACTTGCGGTCGGCGAACAGCGACACGCTGCTGGCCGCCGCGGTCAGCGACGACCAGTCGAAGCCGCTTTCCACGGTCAGGACTTCGCGCTCCTGGTACCCGTCCTGGCGCGCGCGGGCACGGATCGCGTCCGCCGCTTCCAGCGCCAGCAGGGTTTCATCACCATGCACGACATACAGCGGTGCGAGCCCGCCGGCCAGCAGCCGGTCGAGCTCGTCGATACGCTTCTGCATCAGCGTTTGGCCGGCGGTGTTGCCACCGGCGCCAGCGGGTCGACCGGCTTCAGTGCAGCGATGCGGTACAGCAGCAGCGTGGCGGCATCGTCACGCAGCGACTTCCAGACCGTCTGTTCTTCCTCGGCCTTGCCCAGCACCGAGTTGTCGCTGTACGGGAAGGTCCGGTGCACGCGCACGGTGACCGGTTCGCCATACATGACCTTGTTGCGTTCGAGCGTGACCGTAACCGAGTAGATCAGCCGGTATTCGGCAACCTGACCGGCACGGGTCAGCGCGGAGGTTTCCTTCTCCTGGTGTTCGCCGGCCACGCGCAGCACGGCCTCGGCGGCCTTGATGTCGTTCACCCGTACCACGTCGGGGCGGAAGGCCAGCTGACGCACGATGGACGGGTAAATCTGGCTGCCCGGCGCCACATAGACCGACTTGAACGGCATTTTCATCATTGCCGTGTCTTCCGGACTGCCGCGCAGGTGGAAGCCGCAGGCAGTCAGGGCCAGCGCGACAAGCGCGACGAATACGGTACGCATGGAAAACATCGGGGCTCCCGGTGAATGGGCGCCCCCGTCACTGGCGGCGGGGGCGCGGGGGTCAATCTCAGACGACGATGTTCACCAGCCGGCCCGGCACGACGATGACTTTCTTCGCCGGACGACCTTCCATGAACTTCACCACATTGTCGTTCGCCAGCGCGGCGGCCTCGATCGCGTCGCGACCGGCATCTTTCGACACCGTGACATTGCCGCGCAGCTTGCCGTTGACCTGTACCACCAGCTCGATTTCGTCCTGCACCAGCGCGGCGGCATCGACCAGCGGCCACGCCTGGTCGAGCAGGGCGCTGTCCGGACGCAGGGCGCTCCACAGCGCTTCGGCGATATGCGGCACGATCGGCGACAGCAGCAGCACGGCGGTTTCCAGCACTTCCTGGCCAACCGCGCGGCCGGTGGCATCGCCACGACCGGTCTTGTCATAGGTGTTCAGCAATTCCATCACCGCCGCGATGGCAGTATTGAACTGCTGGCGCACGCCGAAGTCGTCGCTGACCTTCTGGATGGTGCTGTGCAGCTTGAAGCGCAGCGCCTTCTGTCCGGCATCCAGCTCGCCGCCGGCATAGGCCGTCACCACGCCATCGGCCACGAATTCGTGCACAGTCTTCCACAGCCGCTTGAGGAAGCGGAATGCGCCCTCGACGCCAGCGTCCGACCACTCCAGCGACTGGCTCGGCGGGGCGGCGAACATCATGAACAGGCGGGCGGTATCGGCGCCATGCGATTCGATCAGCGCTTGCGGATCGACGCCGTTGTTCTTCGACTTCGACATCTTCTCGATGCCGCCGACCACGACCGGCAGGCCGTCGATGCGATGGGTGGCGGCAACGATCTTGCCCTTGCCGTCACGTTCGATGACGACGTCGGCCGGGGCAATCCATTCCTTGCCGCCATTGTCGAGGTCGCGATAGAAGGTTTCGCACACCACCATGCCCTGGGTCAGCAGGCGCTGGAACGGCTCGTCGTTGTTCAGCAGGCCTTCGTCGCGCATCAGCTTGTTGAAGAAGCGGGCGTACAGCAGGTGCAGGATGGCGTGTTCGATGCCGCCGATGTACTGGTCGACATTCATCCAGTAGCCGGCACGCGCATCGACCATGCCGTTGGCGCAGTCCGGCGACGCATAGCGGGCGAAGTACCAGCTCGACTCGACGAAGGTGTCCATGGTGTCGGTTTCGCGCCGGGCCGGCTTGCCGCAGGTCGGGCAGGTGGTCTGGTAGAACGACGGCAGTCTGGCCAGCGGATTGCCGGAACCGTCCGGCACCACGTCTTCCGGCAGCACCACCGGCAACTGGTCGGCCGGGACCGGCACGTCGCCGCAGCTGTCGCAATGGATGATCGGGATCGGGCAGCCCCAGTAGCGCTGGCGCGAGATGCCCCAGTCGCGCAGGCGATACTGGGTGCGCTTTGCACCATGCTGCTGCGCGGCCAGGTCGTCGACGATGGCGGTGAAGGCCGCCTGCGGCGTAAGGCCGTCGTACTTGCCGGAGTTCACCGTCAGCACGCTGTCGTCCTTGGCGCCATACCATTCCTGCCACTGGCCGGCATCGTAATCATTGTCGCCGTCGCGGCGGGCGATCACCTGCCTGATCGGCAGCGCATACAGATTGGCGAAGGCGAAGTCGCGTTCGTCATGCGCCGGCACGGCCATCACCGCGCCCTCGCCGTACCCCATCAGCACGTAGTTGGCGACCCAGACCGGCAGCTTTTCACCGGTCAGCGGATGGACGACGAACAGGCCGGTCGCCATGCCCTTCTTTTCCTGGGTGGCGAGGTCGGCCTCGGACACGCCACCGCGCTTGCACTCGGCGATGAAGGCAGCCAGTGCCGGGTTGCCGGCGGCGGCCTGGGTGGCCAGCGCGTGCTCGGCAGCGACGGCGACATAGGTCGCGCCCATCAGCGTGTCCGGACGGGTGGTGTACACCTTCAGCTCGCCGGCATGACCGATCGAATCCACGTCATACGGGAACACGATGTCGGCACCGAAGCTCTTGCCGATCCAGTTCTTCTGCATGGTGACCACTTGCGGCGGCCAGTCCAGCTTGTCCAGATCGGCCAGCAGCTCGTCGGCGTAGGCAGTGATCTTGAAGTAGTACATCGGGATTTCGCGCTTTTCGACCAGCGCGCCCGAACGCCAGCCGCGCCCGTCGATCACCTGCTCGTTGGCCAGCACGGTCTGGTCGACCGGGTCCCAGTTCACCACCCCGTTCTTGCGGTAGATGATGCCCTTGTTGAACAGCTGGGTGAACAGCCACTGTTCCCAGCGATAGTAGTCGGGCTTGCAGGTCGCGACTTCCCGTTCCCAGTCGATGGCGAAGCCGAGCCGCTTCAGCTGGGCGCGCATGTAGTCGATGTTCGAATAGGTCCACGCCGCCGGTGCGACCTGGTTCTTCAGCGCGGCGTTTTCCGCCGGCATGCCGAACGCGTCCCAGCCCATCGGCTGCAGGACATTGAAACCGCGCATGCGCATGTAGCGCGACAGCACGTCGCCGATGGTGTAGTTGCGGACGTGGCCCATGTGCAGCTTGCCCGACGGATACGGGAACATCGACAGGCAGTAGAACTTCGGCTTGGCGGTGTCTTCGACGGCGCGGAACGCGGCGGTGGTGTCCCAGTGTTGTTGCGCGGCGGTTTCGATCTCGCGCGGGCTGTAGTGTTCTTGCATGTCGGGCAATCGCAAATCTGTCGGTAAGTAGGAAATCGGGGGGCTTGAAAACGTATCGCGCGCCCCTGGTGAAGGTCGCGCGAATGAAAACAGCGTCCGTATTGCAGCAGAGTATATCCGCCGTCAGGAGGTCGATAAACCTCGGCGCAGAGAACGGGCGGCGGCGGACTGAGGCTGTGCCACACGACCATACCACCTGCGGCGCACGACCGACACCGTGTCGGGTGCAGGGATCGGACCCGGGGCGGACGATTCAGGCCAGCCGGCCGCCGCGTATCCGCAGCCCGTCGCGGGCAAAGCCGGCAATGGCAGCATGACTGTGATTGGCATGGCACAGCGCCACCGCCAGCGCATCGGCCGCATCGGCCTGCGGCGTGCCGGACAGTTTCAGCAGCCGCACCACCATGTGCTGGACCTGGGTCTTGTCGGCCTTGCCGTGACCGACTACCGACTGCTTGACCTGCAGCGCGGTGTATTCGGAAATCGGCAGACCGGCCAGCACCAGCGCGGACAGGATGGCGCCACGCGCCTGGCCCAGCATCAGCGTCGCCTTCGGATTCACGTTGACGAATACCTGCTCGACCGCTGCCTCGGCCGGCAGATAGGCCGCGGCCACTTCGGACAGTCCGTCGAGCAGGGTGCGGATGCGGTCGGTCAGCGGCGCCCCCGGCTGGGTGCGGATGCAACCGGAGGCCACATAGACCCGCTGCTGGCCGATGATGTCGATCACGCCGAAGCCGGTCACCCGCGAGCCGGGATCGATGCCCAGCAGGCGACGGGGAACTGCCAGACCCGGCGTGGTGCTCACGACCATGCCGCCGCGATCTGCCGTGCCGCGTCCAGTCGCTCGACCGTGCCGACATCCAGCCACAGCCCGTCGTGCAGCACGCCGCTGACCTGGCGCCGCGCCATGGCCTCGCGCAGCAGCGGCGCCAGCTTCGCCGGCTGACCGGCGGCCAGCCCGACGAACAGCGCCGGGTGATAGACGCCAATGCCGCTGAAGGTATGCCGCGGCGCGTCGACGACCCGCCCGTCGGCATCGAGGTCGAAGTCCCCGTGCGGGTGATGCGCCGGATTGGCGACCAGCACCAGGTGCGCAAGCCGGGTCACGCCGTCCAGCATCGCGCCGGCGCGGGCCAGGGCGGCAAAGTCGATATCGGTCAGCACATCACCATTGACGACCATGAACGGCCGCTCGCCCAGCCACGGCAGCGCGGTCGCGATGCCGCCGGCGGTTTCCAGCGCCGTGCCCTCTCGCGAATAGTGCAGCCGCGCGCCGTAACCGGCGCCATCGCCCAGCACCTGTTCAATGCGTTCCCCCAGCCAGGCGGTATTGATGACGATATCGTTCAGCCCGGCCCGGACCAGATGGCGCAGGTGCCAGCCGATCAGCGGTTCCGCCCCGACCTGCAGCAACGGCTTGGGCGTGGTATCGGTCAGCGGCCGCATGCGCTCGCCGCGACCGGCTGCCAGCACCATGGCTTTCATGTCCGTCATCGTCATGCTCAGAAGGTGAAACCGGTCGCGGTCACTTCGCCGGACAGGTCGCGGATCAGCTCACCCAGCGGGCGCAGTTCCACATAGCGGTTGCACACCCGCTTCAGATAGGTGAGCACGCGCGGGATATCGTTCAGATAGCCGTCCTTGCCGTCACGGTGACTGAGCCGGGCGAAAATGCCGGCGACTTTCAGGTGGCGCTGCACGCCCATCCACTCGTAGTCGCGATACAGCTGGTCGATCGACGGGTCGACCGGCAGGCCGGCCTTGCGCGCCTTTTCCCAGTAGCGGATGACCAGGTCGAGACAGAACTCTTCATCCCACTCGACATAGGCATCTTTCAGCAGCGACACCAGGTCATAGGTGATCGGCCCGTACACCGCATCCTGAAAATCGATGACGCCGGGATTGTCACCCGCGGACAGCATCAGATTGCGGCTGTGGTAGTCGCGGTGGACGAACACCTTCGGCTGGGCCAGGACATTGGCGACAATCCGTTCGACCGCTTCGTCCCAGACCTTGCGCTGGGCCAGCGTGAATGGTTTTTTCAGATGGGTACCGGCGAACCAGTCCGGAAACAGCGACATTTCCCGCGTCAGCAGCGCGGCATCGTAATCCGGCAGCACACCGGGGCGGCTGGCGAGCTGGATGCGCACCAGCGCGTCGATGGCATCCAGATACAGTGCGCGGGCGTTGTCGGCATCGAGCACGTCCAGATAGGTGGTCGAGCCGAGGTCTTCCAGCAGCAGGAAGCCCTGATCGAGGTCACTGGCATGGATTTTCGGCACATGCACATCGGCAAACAGTCCGGCGACGTGGATGAACGGCCGGCAGTCCTCGTGCTCGGGCGGCGCATCCATCACCACGACGCTGCGGTCGGGCAGCACCGCGCGGAAGTAGCGGCGGAAGCTCGCATCGCTCGAGGCGGGCGTCAGTTCGAGGTTCGGTACGGCGCACTGGTCACTGACCCAGTTCTGCAGGGTGGAAAGTCGTGTCATCGGGTGTCCGGAATTGCGGCAAATGGCAAACTGTGCGATTTTACGCAAGATTTTCCACTGTCAGCCGGCATAATTCGTCGCAGTCCGACGCCAGGTTGCAGATAATGCTCCCATCGCCGGTTTTTCCACCGCAATCCAGTCCGCCCCCGCCCATGCGCATTTTTCGCGTGACCCCGCTTGTTGCCGCCTTGCTATCCGCATTCGCCGCAGCCGCCGAGCCCGCTCCAGCCACACCGACGACGCCCGCGCAAGCGACCGCCGCCGAACCGGAAACCACCGTCACCGCCGACCAGATCGACGGGATCGTCAATGATCGCCTGCATGCCGAAGGCAATGTCGTCGTCGTTCGCGGCGACCAGACCATCGAGTCAGACTGGCTCGATTACTACCAGGCCAGGGGCCGCGCACTGGCCGGCGACCGGGTCAAGCTGAGCCGCCCGACCGACACCGTCATCGGCCGCGACCTCGACTACGCGATGGACGAAAGCCGCGGCGTGCTGTTCGATGCCGACCTGACCCGCACCGACAGCAAGCTGCGCGGCAAGGGCGAGCGCGTCGACATGACCGGCAAGGACACCTACAACATTTTCCGTGGCCGCTTCACCACCTGTGACCCCGGCCGCGACGACTGGTACATCAACGCCCGCGATATCGACCTCGACTACACCACCAATGTCGGTACCGCCCGCAACGGTTACTTCGAGTTCCAGGGCGTGCCCATCCTGTGGACGCCGTATCTCGACTTCCCGCTCAGCAATGAGCGCAAGTCCGGCCTGCTGATGCCGACCTTCCGCTACGATTCCGGCAACGGCCTCGATTTCACGCTGCCGTACTACTGGAATATCGCACCGAACATGGATGCGACGCTGACGCCGCGCCTGATCGCCAATCGCGGCCTGCAGCTGGGCGGTGAATTCCGCTACCTGCAGCCGGGCTACAGCGGCAGCATTGCGGCTGAAGTGCTCGACGACCGGAAGGAAGGTCAGACGCGCGACTATCTGTCCATCCGCCACAACCAGCAGCTGACACCGGAACTGAATCTGGCGATCAACTACAACCACGCCAGCGACAGCAACTACTTCCGCGACCTCGGCAGCGGCCGTTTTGCCGTGGCCGACAACATCAACCTGCTGCAGGACGTGTCGCTGTACTGGAATCCGGGCTGGGGCAGCTGGACCCTGCGTGCACAGAAATACCAGACGCTGCAGGACCCGGCCGCCCCGGTCGATCCGCCGTACCAGCGCATGCCGCAACTGCTGTTCACCACCGGCACGGACGCGAATATCGGCCTCGGTACCCCGCTGAACCTGAAATTCGATTCGGAATTCGTCAGCTTTGCCCACCCGACCAAGCAGGAAGGCGAGCGCTTCATCGCCTACCCGTCGGTATCGCTGCCGCTGACCAGCAGCTGGGGTTACGTCACACCGAAGTTCGGTGTGCACTACACCGACTACAGCCTGAACAGCCGCTCCGGCACCGACCAGGAACAGGGCAACGCATCGCGCACGCTGCCGATCGTCAGCCTGGATTCGGGCATGTATTTCGAACGGCCATTGAATCTGTTCGGCCGCGACATGGTGCAGACGCTTGAGCCGCGGCTGTACTACGTGAACATCCCGTATCGCGACCAGTCGAAACTGCCGGTGTTCGACACCACGGAAAACACGTTCGACTTCGCGCAGATCTTTACCGAAAACCGCTTTACCGGCGGCGACCGCATCAACGATGCCAACCAGGTCACCTTCGGTGCGACCACGCGCTTTCTCGATCCCGAAAATGGCATCGAGCGCCTGCGCTTCGGCCTGGCCGGCCGCTACTCGTTCATCGACCAGCGCGTGACGCTGCCCGGTGGCACCGCGCCGCAGAAGGGGCTGTCGGACGTACTCGGCACCATCGGCGGCGACCTGAACCGCCGCACGTCGGTCGAAGCCAACTACCAGTGGAACAACACGCTGAAGGAAGCCGAGCGCTACAGCACCGGCATCCGCTACTCGCCCGATCCGGACCGGGTCGCGTCGCTGCGCTACCGCTACGACCGCCAGGTCCAGGTCGGCTCCCAGGTGTATGAAAACCAGCGCCAGATCGACCTCGGCGTCATGTGGCCGATCGCCCCGCGCTGGTATGGCGTGGCACGGGAAAACTACTCGCTGACCGACAGCACGCCGCTGGAACACCTGGCCGGCGTCGAATACCGTGCCGGCTGCTGGGCAGCGCGCTTCGTGGTCCAGCACTATGTATCCAGCCTGAACGACACCAAGACCAGCTATTTCTTCCAGCTGGAGTTGGCGGAATTCGGCCGCCTGGGCAACAATCCCCTCGATGCACTCAAGCTGGCCATCCCTGGCTATACCGAGTCAAACAAGAACGCTATCCTCCAATGAACCTTCGACCGCTCCTCCGCCCCTCCGCCCTGATCCTGGCCGCCAGTCTGCTGGCGCAGCCTGCGCTCGCCGCCGCCGAAGTCCGCACCGCCGACCGTATCGTCGCGGTCGTGAACAAGGGCGTCATCACCCAGCGGCAGTTGTCCGCCCGGGTGGCCGAGGCGGTGCAGCAGCTGAAGAAACAGAATGTGCCGCTGCCTGCCGACGCCGTGCTGGAACAGCAAGTGCTGGACCGCATGGTCAACGAGGAAGTGCTGCTGCAGTACGCGACCAACAATGGCATCCGCATCGACGACAACGAGCTCGACCGGGTGATCGACCGTCTGGCGCAGCAGAACAAGCTGACCACGGCGCAGTTCCGCGACAAGCTCAAGCAGAGCGGGACCAGCGAGCAGGCCTTCCGCGAGACCCTGCGCAAGCAGGTCATGATCGACCGCCTGCGCGAACGCGAAGTCGACAGCAAGGTGTTCGTGTCCGACAGCGAAGTCGATGCCGTACTGAAGAGCGCCGTCAATGCCAGCCGCACCGAATACCGGCTGGCCCATATCCTCGTCTCGCTGCCGGACCAGGCCAATCCGCAGGACATCGCCAAGAAACAGGCGCGTGCCAATGAGGCGATCGCCCTGCTGCAGGCCGGCAAGCCGTTCGCCCAGGTTGCCGCCTCGTTCTCCGATGCCGGCGATGCCCTCAGCGGCGGCGAACTCGGCTGGCGCAGCGCAGCCCGCCTGCCGGCACCGTTCGTCGCGGCCATCGACCCGTTGCAGGTCGGCCAGCACACGCCGATCCTGCGTTCTGCCAACGGCCTGCACATCCTGAAGCTCGAGGAAAAGCGCACCCGCGGCCAGGCGCAGATGGTCGAGCAGACCAGCGTCGCCCATATCCTGGTGCGTACCAACGAGGCGGTCAGCGAACAGGATGCCAAGAACCGCATCCTGCAGATCCGCGACCGCATCCAGAAGGGCATGCCGTTCGCCGAAGCCGCCAAGCTCTACTCCGAGGATGGCAGTGCCGCGCGCGGTGGCGAACTGGGCTGGGTCAACCCCGGCGACATGGTGCCCGATTTCGAGCGCGCCTATCAGGCGCTGAAGCCGGGTCAGTTGTCCGAACCGGTCCGCACCCAGTTCGGCTGGCACCTGATCCAGATCGCCGGTTCGCGCCAGCAGGACGTCGGCAATGAGCGCGAGCGCAACGAAGTCCGCCAGGAACTGCGCGCCCGCAAGGCCGAACAGGCCTACGCCGACTGGATGCGTCAGCTGCGCGACTCGGCCTATGTCCAGGAACGCCTGCAGGAACACTGATCGGCGCGCACGAACATGACCCTTCGCCCCGGCCTGCTGTACCCGGCGCTGCTTGCCGCGCTGCTCGCCGCGCCGGCGGCGAAGGCAGCCGGCGTCGACCGCTACCGCTGCGACAACGGCGTCCGCTTCACCGTGCGCGACATGCCGCTGGACCTGTCCGGCCTGACCCGTGTCGATCTGCGCTACCGTGATCGCCACTACCTGCTGACGCCGGTGGCATCCGAACAGGGCAACCGTTTCGAGAATGCCCAGCTGGTCTGGCAATGGCAGACGGACCCTCCGGGCAGCGCCCTGTTCTGGCGCGGCGCGGATGGTGAACACCGCTTTGCCGAGAATTGCCGCCAGATCGGCTGATATACTGCCTCCCATACCCACGTCCGGCCGCGCGCCGGACGTTCGCATTCATTGCTTGCCATGCTGATTCCCACCCTTGCTGCGGGAACCAGTCCATTACCCGGGATCCCATCATGGAAGACACCGACAAGATCCGCCTGTCCAAGCGCATGTCCGAACTGGGCCTGTGCTCGCGTCGCGAGGCGGACGACTACATTGCCCGCGGTCTGGTTCGCGTTGACGGCGTCGTCGTCAGCGAGCTGGGCAGCAAGGTATTTCCGAACCAGCGCATCGACCTCGACCGCGTGGCCAGCGAGGCACAGGCGGCGCGGGTGACCGTGCTGATCAACAAGCCGATCGGCTATGTGTCCGGCCAGGCGGAAAAAGGTTACCAGCCCGCCGCCGCGCTGATCCTGCCGGCCAATCTGTGGGAAGGTGACGCCAGTCGCCAGACCTTCCGGCGCGAGCACCTGCAGGGTCTGGCACCGGCCGGCCGGCTCGACATCGACTCGACCGGCCTGCTGGTGCTGACCCAGGACGGCCGCATCGCCCGGCAGTTGATCGGCGAGGACTCGCCGGTGGACAAGGAATACCTGGTCCGGGTCGAAGGCCGCCTGAATGCCGACGGCCTGCGCCTGCTGAACCACGGCCTGTCGCTCGATGGCGAGGCACTGAAGCCGGCACGGGTGTGGTGGCAGAATCGCGACCAGTTGCGCTTCGTGCTGAACGAGGGCAAGAAGCGCCAGATCCGTCGCATGTGCGAACTGGTCGGCCTGCGGGTGGTCGGCCTCAAGCGCGTGCGCATCGGCAAGGTACTGCTCGGTGACCTGCCGCTCGGCCAGTGGCGCTACCTAGCCCCCGGCGAACGCTTCTGGTAGCAGCCGGCGTCAGCGCGGGCGCAATACCCAGGCCAGCACCAGCAGACCGCCGGCCAGAACCGGCCGGCGCGCCCGCAGGGCCCGGCGGCTGATCGCCAGCAGGCCCAGCCGCAGCACGGTCCGCCCCCGGCCATGCAGCAGGCGGTAGCGCGGCGCCGGCTTCACAGCGCCCCCGTTTTCAGCGGGTCGCCGGTGTCGATCGAAATCCGCCCTTGCTGGACCGCCTGCCGGTACGCATCGTAATCGGCCTCCACCTGGTCGGCATAGCCGTGCGCGTACCGCACCAGCGCATCGACCAGCACCGCGCTCTGACCAAAGTAGCCGGCAATTTCCGCAGCCCGACCGCTGGACTTCGCATGCGCGCGCGCCAGCGTGCGGGCACAGACCCGGCCGTACGCTTCCAGCGTGCCGGCATCCATCTCGGCCAGCGACACCGAGGTTTTCATGTCACGCAGCTGCCGCACATAGAAGTGCCGTCCGGCCGGGCCCGTGGTCCAGCCGAGGAACACATCGCTGGCCGCCTGCATCAGCCGCTGGCCGGACACCACCCGCTCCCCCTCATGACTGAAGGCAGAGCGGCCGGTATGACCTTCCAGCACCGACGGTCTGGCCTCCTTGATCTGCAGGAACAGCGGCTCGTCGCCATCGTCCTGCAGCAGCATCACCAGGCAGCGGGTACCGACACTGCCGACCCCGACCACCTTGAATGCCATGTCTTCCATGCGGAACCGTGACAACAGCGCACGACGATCGTCGATCAGCGTGGCCAGGTAGTCCGCCATCATCGGCTCGACCATCGCCTGCCAGTTGCCGGAGGCCAGCCAGCTGTCGTCATTCGGCAGCAGCGAACCGTCGTCATGGGTATGGAACAGTGTCGGCGGCATTTCCTTGAACCGCAGCATGCCATTTTCGACGGTGGTGATCTTCGGCAGCAGTTTTTCATTGGTACGGCCGACCGCCTGCTGCGCCAGCTTGTTGAGTCGCTTCTTCAGCGCCGGGTCGTCCTCGACCCGCTGCTGCAGCATGTCCATCGACACCCGGTCGTACCAGACCGCCATCGCCCCCATGCCGGTCGCACGGTGAACAAAGGCCTGGTAGTTGGTGGTGGCCGCCCGGACAGCCGCCTCGATGGTAGCCGCGGAAAAGCCCTGTTCGCGCCCGGCCAGCACCAGGCTGACCAGCAGGCGCTTCAGATCCCATTCCCATGGTGCGGGATGGGTTTCATCGAAATCGTTGATGTCGAACAGCAGGTTGCGTTCCGGCGAGGCGAAAAAGCCGAAATTCATCAGATGGGCATCGCCACAGGCCTGAACGATGATGCCGCTGTCCGGCCCGGCGGCGAGATCGGCGGCCTGGATCAGCGACACGCCCCGGAAGAAGGCAAACGGCGACGCCAGCATGCGCTGGTAACGCAACGGCACCAGCGCCGGCACCCGCCCCTGGCTGGATGCCTCGATCATGGCGACCGGATCACGCGCCGCGGCCAGCGACAGTTCGCCATGGCTGCGGCGCGGGGTGAAGCGGCGTTGCGTCTTGCCATCGACATAGCGCTGCTGGGAACGGGAAAGCGTCATGGCGAAACTCCGCGGGCAGGACGAACGTATTCAGGATAGTGGCTGGCCGGACACCCGGCCAGCCCGGTCATGCCGTCTCTCAGACGCGGATCTGGCCGTCGCCGAGCACGATCCACTTCTCGCTGGTCAGCCCCAGCAGCCCGACCGGACCACGCGCATGGATCTTGTCGGTGGAAATGCCGATTTCGGCACCCAGCCCGTACTCGAAACCATCGGCAAAACGGCTGCTGGCATTGACCATCACCGAGCTGGAGTCCACCTCGCGCAGGAAACGGCGCGCCGACGTGTAATTCTCGGTCACGATCACATCGGTGTGATGGCTGCCGTAGTGGTTGATATGCGCGATCGCGCTGTCCAGCCCGTCAACCACCTTCAGCGCCAGGATCGGCGCCGCATATTCGGTGAACCAGTCGTCCTCGGTCGCCGCCGCCACCCTGTCCGCACCGACCAGCGCGCGCACCGTGTCGTCACCGCGCAACTCGACGCCCTTGTCGAGGTAGATCGCGCAGATCTGCGGCAGGAACTCCGCCGCGACCACCGCATTCACCAGCAGCGTTTCCATGGTGTTGCAGGTGCCGTAGCGCTGGGTCTTGGCGTTGTCGCAGATCGACAGCGCCTTGACCAGATCGGCGTCGACGTCGACATAGGTATGACAGTTGCCGTCCAGATGCTTGATGACCGGCACCCGCGCCTCGGCGCTGATGCGGGCGATCAGCCCCTTGCCGCCGCGCGGCACGATCACGTCGACGTATTCGGGCATGGTGATCAGCTGGCCGACGGCAGCACGGTCGGTCGTCTCCACCACCTGCACGGCGGTGGCCGGCAGCCCGGCCTGCTCCAGCCCGGCGCTGACGCAATCGGCAATGGCGCGATTCGAGCGGATCGCTTCGCTGCCGCCGCGCAGAATCACCGCATTGCCGGCCTTCAGGCACAGGCCGGCGGCATCGGCGGTCACGTTCGGGCGGGCTTCATAGATGATGCCGATCACGCCGAGCGGCACCCGCATCTTGCCGAGCTGGATGCCGGACGGCCGGTAGGCGAAGCCGCCCATCTCGCCGACCGGATCCGGCAGCGTGGCAATCTGGCGCAGCCCTTCTGACATGGTCGCAATGGTCTTTTCGTTCAGCGTCAGCCGGTCGATCATCGCCGGTGCCAGGCCATCGGCCAGCGCAGCGGCCACATCCTCGGCATTGGCTTCGAGCAGCGCGTCGGTGGCCGCATCGATCGCATCGGCAATCGCGTGCAGCGCGGTATTCTTGGTCAGCGTGTCGGCGCGCGCCATCTCGCGGCTGGCGGCGCGGGCGGCGCGGCCCAGTTCGTGCATATAGGTCTGGATGTCCATCTCGCGTTTCCTCGGAATATGCCGTCGATGTTACAACAGTCGGCGAAGCCGGCGCGCCCCGCCATCAATCGTCGTGCAGCAGTCGCCGCTTCGCGAACTGGACGCCGAACCACACGCAGGCGGCGATCGGCACGATGGCCAGGCCGGTGGCCAGTTCGGGATTCACATGCCAGCCGGCAGCCTTGACCGCCTTGGCCGCATACGCAAACAGGCCGACGGCATAGTAGGTCAGCACGCCGACCGACAGCCCTTCGACCGTTTCCTGCAGTCGCAGTTGCAGCTCGGCACGCCGGTCCATCGACTGCAGCAGTTGCTGGTTCTGCTGTTGCAGGCCGACCTCGATGCGGGTCCGCATCAGCGCCGTTGCACGCTGCAGCCGCGTCGACAGCCGTTCCTGGCGCCGGGTGGCGGTTTCGCAGGTCGCCATGGCCGGCGCCAGCCGGCGCTCCATGAATTCGCGAAACGGCTGCAGACCGGCAATGCGCGACTCGCGCAGCTCGCCGATGCGCCGCCCGACCAGTTCGTAATAGGCGCTGGCAGCGGAAAAACGGTATTGGCTGGCACTGACGGCATCCTCCAGTTGCGCCGACAGCCCGGCCAGATCGGCCAGCAGCGCCGGCTCTTCGTCGGTCGCGCGCAGCCGCCGCGTCGCATCGCGCAAGGCGACACCGAGCAGGTCCAGTTCGCGGATCTGCTGCTTGGCCAGCGGCAGTGCCAGCAGCGCCAGCATGCGGTAGGTCTCGATCTCGAACAGACGACCGAGCATGCGCCCGGCCTGGCGGGCGCTCATGTCGCGGTTCAGCATCACGTAGCGCACGAAGCCGACTCCGGCATAGGCGTCGTCATGCAGCCGCAGGTCGGTCAGCGCCATCGCATTGCCGTCGGCCAGGTCGGCGCCGATCAGGTCATGGGCGGAAAACCACCGGGCCGCCATCTGGTCCAGCTGCCCGGCGGCGCCGGCATCGATGATCAGCGCATGGACGCCGGCCAGCATCTGCCCGGGCACGGTTTCCAGCCAGTCGTCCGGGATATGGGTCAGCGCGTTCTGCACGAACGGATCGCCGCCGGTCCCGTCCAGACCGAAGATGTAATTGACGAATTCGGTATGCCGCGACCAGCTGACGGTCAGCTCGCCGGCCCGGCCGACATAGTGCGTGGCGCCAGCCGGCGGCGCATCCATGCCGAGGCGGGCCGCCAGTGCGGACACGGCGGCCAGTTGCTCGCCGCTGTCGCGCTCGAAGAAAAACGTCAGTGACGTCAACCGGGCCGGCGCGGCCACCGGCAGCGAAGGTCGGGCATGGGCTTCGTCATTCAGTTCGGTCCGAAGCGGGTGCAGTGAGAGCGAGATCATGCGGCGATTCTCAGAGGGTATGTTGACGTTGTAAAGCAGCGTTCCTGCCGGGGCTGACCGCCTCAATAGACCAAAAAGAAATTACGTAAGGATTTTCCATTATTTTTTTGGAATATTCGTTTCGTCTTAGCATGGCTCCACGCTACCCCACACCCACGGAGTCCCCCTGATGAAACGCACCCTGCTCTTCGCCGCGCTGCTGGCCACCGCCGGCCATGCCCTCGCTGCCGACTACAAACTGCTGAACGTGTCGTATGACCCGACGCGCGAGCTGTACAAGGACGTGAATGCGTCCTTCGTCAAGGAATGGCAGGGCAAGCATCCGGGCAATACCCTGACCATCCAGCAATCGCATGGTGGCTCGGGCAAGCAGGCCCGCTCGGTCATCGACGGCATTCCGGCCGATGTGGTGACGCTGGCGCTGGCCTGGGACATCGACGAAATCGCCGAACGCACCAGGGCGCTGCCGGCCAACTGGCAGAGCCGCCTGCCGCACAATGCCAGCCCGTACACCTCGACCATCGTGTTCCTGGTCCGCAAGGGCAATCCGAAGAACATCAGGGACTGGG
Source organism: Microvirgula aerodenitrificans DSM 15089 (assembly GCF_000620105.1). NCBI lineage: Bacteria > Pseudomonadati > Pseudomonadota > Betaproteobacteria > Neisseriales > Aquaspirillaceae > Microvirgula > Microvirgula aerodenitrificans. The sequence goes on from NZ_JHVK01000012.1 coordinate 93,649, forward strand.
GCGACCTGGTCAAGCCGGGCGTACAGGTCATCACCCCGAACCCGAAAACCTCCGGTGGCGCACGCTGGAACTACCTCGCGGCCTGGGGCTGGGCGCTGAAGCAGCCTGGCGGCAACGCCCAGACCGCCACCGCCTACCTGAAGGAACTGTTCAGGCACGTGCCGGTGCTGGATACCGGCGCACGCGGCGCGACCATGACCTTTGTCGAACGCGGGATGGGCGATGTGCTGCTGGCCTGGGAAAACGAAGCGCTGATGTCGAAGAAGGAGCTGGGTCCGGACAAGTTCGACATCGTCGCCCCGAGCGTGTCCATTCTGGCCGAACCGCCGGTGGCGGTGGTCGACAGGAACGTCGACAAGAAAGGCACCCGTGCCATCGCCACGGATTACCTGAACTACCTGTACACGCCGGCAGCGCAGACCCTCATTGCCGAGAACTACTATCGCCCGATCGACAAGAATGTCGCCGCCAAATACGCGTCGCAGTTCCCGAACGTAAAGCTGTTCACCATCCAGTCGCTCGGTGGCTGGGCGAAGGTCGCTCACACCCACTTTGCCGACGGCGGCGTATTCGACAAGATTTCGGTCAAGTAAGCAGACTGGCCATGCAGGCAGACGCCCGTCGCTTTCGGTCCGGCTGAAGTAAGAACAACGTCCGGCCCGGCATCGGTTAGAATGCGCATCGAAGTCAGCCGGACAGTCGCCGCCCGTTCGCGGGGGGAGGAAAGTCCGGGCTCCACAGAGCAGGATGCCGGCTAACGGCCGGGCGTCGCGAGGCGACGGAAAGTGGAACAGAGAGCAGAACCGCCGATGGCCGGGCAACCGGCACAGGCAAGGGTGAAAAGGTGGATTCCTTCGGGAACGGATCGGGCAACCGGTCCCGGTAAGAGCGCACCGCGGACGTGGCGACACGGACGGCAGGCTAAACCCCATCCGGAGCAAGACCAAGCAGGGAGCGCCAACGCGGCTCGCGTTGTTCCCGGGTAGGTTGCTGGAGCGTGCGGGTAACCGTACGCCTAGAGGAATGACTGTCTGGGACGGGCAACCGTCCGACACAGAACCCGGCTTACAGGCTGACTTCGCCAGATGCAGACAAAACCCCCGCACGATAACGTGCGGGGGTTTTGTTTTCAGACAGCGTTCCTCTTTATCCGCTACGACCCAAGCTGACGAACGAGGGTTAGCGGCATGACCAGCGTGAGGGGATGATGACTGAGCGGCGTGAATCCATAGCGGCTGTAGAACCGCGCTGCGTCGTCGTCCTTGGCATCGACCACAACGGCATTGATTCCTATCGACGCAGATAGTGACTCGACCCGCTTCAGCGCATCCAGCAGCAGCGTCTCTCCATATCCCTTCCCTTGCGAGGCCCCATCCACCGCCAACCGGCCCATGCGGGCAACCGGTATCACTCGGGGACGTTTTCTGGCCAGCCCGGGCGGAAAGTTCCCGGTAGGAATCTCGCTGGTCGCAAGCGAATAAAACCCAAGGATCTTGTCCGGTTCAGCGAGACTGGCAAGGACGAACGTCCTCGACAGGTCCTTCAATTGGTGCTGCCCGGCAACCTCCGCCAGCCAGCGGTCCAGTTCAGCGTGGCCACAACGAAACGCACCACGCTCATGCGTCGAATTCAAAGGTTGAATCCGTGCCTGCATGAGGAACCTTTCTGGCGGAATAGCGTTCATGAGCGCCACGCAAGGCAGCATTGGGCTCGGATGGATGGTCCAGCAACTGACAGAAGCGCCTGGCCTCCTCATCGGACAATAAAAGAGATCGCTCCCTGGCCAGCACCTTTTCCGCGGCATCCAGCGCCGCCTGGACAACAAACTGGTTAAGCGTCGCGCCGGTCAGATCGGCAGCCTGCTGCAGGTGCTCCTGCACGCTCTGTGGAACACGCGCCGATATCCGCCCCCGGGCCGCAGCGGGGACATCCCGCTCTTTTGCTAGCGTCATTTCACTTCTCCCGGATACGTTGGCATCCGTGCAATCCATGTCAGAGAAACCGGCGTGCGCCAGTATCAGTGCCATTATGGCACCACAAAAACAATAATGGCGCCAAAATGGCGCCATTATTGCTGATTGCTACGGCTTCGGTTTGGCTGCCGGTGTCGGCGCCGGGCAGGCGCAGGCGGCCGGCTTTTTCTTCTTCACCGTCTTCTTCACGGTTTTTTTCCGTGCCGGCGCCTTGGTCGGCTTCAGCGCCGGCCGCACCAGCGGTTCGGCCACCGGCGCGGAGTAGATCGGCGGATACATATCGGTCACCACCGGCGCCGGCGGCACGGCCACCGTGCACAGCAGATTGCCGCGCACATAGCGCTGCCCGCGCCACAGGGTATTGGTAATGCCGCTGGTCTGGTTCGACAGCTGGTAGCTGGTGCAGCCACGCGCCTGCGCCTCCCGCGCCGCATAGTGCGACAGCGCCTCGTACAGCTGCGGCTGGCCCAGTCCCATATACGGCGCCCAGACGGTCAGCTCGGCGTCCTGGCCGCTGCTGAGCGGCCGCGCCGCATACTGGTACAGATTGCCGTCATCGAAACCATGGTTGGGGGAGTTGACGCCGACAGCGGCGCAACCGCCGAGCAGCGCAGGAATCAGGAACAGGCCGAGTCTTTTCATGGGGGGGATTATGTCATGACGACCGTGTGGGCCCCGGGTCGACGACGGGTGCAAAGTGAATATTCTGCCATTGCCGGGCCCGCGCCGGCACGCGGCGCGTGTCTCATGCGGGATATCGATTGAAAGCGCACAAAATTTAGGCAAAAAGCTTTTTACCCGCTGTGGAAAAGCGATTAAAATGGCGCCCCTCGCTGCCCAATTGCCTATTTTTTAATCACACATGAACATCGGTCCGCATCGTCTCCCCAACAAGCTTGTCGTCGCGCCGATGGCAGGGGTGACCGATCGTCCGTTCCGCATGCTGTGCCGCCGTTTCGGCGCCGGGCTGGCGGTCAGCGAGATGATTGCCGCGAATACCGCACTGGCCACCACCCGCAAGACGCTGAAGCGGGCCGACCACAGTGGAGAACCGGCACCGATCTCGGTACAGATCGCCGGCGCCGATCCGGCGCAGATGGCCGAAGCGGCCCGGCGCAATGTCGATTACGGCGCTGCCATCATCGACATCAATATGGGCTGCCCGGCCAAGAAGGTCTGCAATGTCGCCGCCGGCAGCGCGCTGCTGCGCGACGAGGCGCTGGTCGGCCGCATTCTGGAAGCCGTGGTCGGCGCGGTCGACGTGCCGGTCACGCTGAAGACCCGCACCGGCTGGAGCCGCGACCATCGCAATGCGCTGACCGTGGCCCGCATCGCCGAGGCCGCCGGCATCCAGGCACTGGCGCTGCACGGCCGCACGCGCGAGGACCTGTATCGCGGCGACGCAGAATACGACACCATCGCGGCGGTCAAGGCGGCGGTCTCGATCCCGGTCATCGCCAACGGCGACATCGATTCGCCGGAGAAAGCCCGCGCCGTGCTGGCGCACACCGGCGCCGACGCGATCATGATCGGCCGCGCCGCCCAGGGCCGGCCGTGGATCTTCCGCGAGATCCAGCACTATCTGGACACCGGCACCCGTCTGCCGCCGCCGGAGATCAGCGAAGTGCGCGGCGTACTGCTGGAACACCTCGATGACCTGTATGGCTTCTATGGTGAATACCAGGGCTGCCGCGTCGCCCGCAAGCACATCGCCTGGTATACCAACGGCCTGCGCGATGCCAATGCGTTCCGGCAGGCGATGTACCAGCTGGAATCCACCGCCGGTCAGCACCGGGCGGTGGCCGACTATTTCGACCGCCTGGCCGAGCACGGTTCACGGCTCGACTATGCACAGTAACCCGCCTTCCGGACGGACGGCGACTTGTTCAACCTCGACGGCACGACAACAATGACACCACGCCACGACCATCTTTCCGAATCCATCCGGCTCGCCATGGAGCAGTATTTCCAGGATCTGGACGGAGAACAGCCGTGCGCCATCTACGACATGGTGCTGGCGCGGGTGGAAAAGCCGTTGCTCGAGGTCGTGCTCGATTACGCCGGCGGCAACCAGACCCGTGCCGCCGACCTGCTGGGCCTGAACCGGAATACGCTCAGGAAAAAGATGAAGATGTACCAGATGCTGTAAGCCCGGCGGGTCATGACGCCGGGAGGCGCCATGATCCGACCGCGACCGTGAACAGGCTCCTTTCCCTTTCGACTCTCACATCCATCAAGGCTGTCATGACCAAAATCGAACGCGCGCTGATCAGCGTTTCCGACAAGACCGGCATTCTCGACTTCGCCCGCGGCCTCGCCGCCCATGGCGTGGAAATCCTCTCCACCGGCGGCACTGCCAAGTTGCTGGCCGACAACAATGTGCCGGTCATCGAGGTCGCCGACTACACCGGCTTCCCGGAAATGCTCGATGGCCGGGTCAAGACCCTGCATCCGAAAATCCATGGCGGCATTCTCGGTCGCCGCGATCTGCCGGAACATGTCGCCAAGATGGTCGAACACGGCATCGGCAACATCGACCTGGTGTGCGTGAACCTGTATCCGTTCGAGTCCACCGTTGCCGATCCCGACTGCACCATCGAGGACGCCATCGAGAACATCGACATCGGCGGCCCGACCATGGTCCGCTCGGCAGCCAAGAACTGGGCCCACGTCGCCATCGTCACCGACAGTGCCGACTACGCACCGCTGCTCGAAGAACTGGGTTCGACCACCGGCGCCCTGTCGCGCGCCACGCGCTTCTCGCTGGCCAAGAAGGCCTTCACCCACACCGCCGCCTATGACGGCGCGATCAGCAACTGGCTGACCTCGCTGTCCGATGGCGAACTCAGCGGCAAGCCGAGCCGGGTCATCTTCCCGAACCGCCTCAATGTCCAGCTGGTCAAGGCCCAGGACATGCGCTACGGCGAAAATCCGCACCAGGCCGCCGCGTTCTACCGCGACCTCGACCCGGCACCGGGCGCCCTCGCCCACTACAGGCAGCTGCAGGGCAAGGAACTCAGCTACAACAACATCGCCGATGCCGATGCGGCATGGGAAGCGGTCAAGACCTTCGAGGATGCCGCCTGCGTGATCGTCAAGCACGCGAACCCGTGCGGTGTCGCCGTCGCAGCCGATCCGCTGACCGCCTACCGGCTGGCGTTCGCGACCGATACCACCAGTGCCTTCGGCGGCATCATCGCCTTCAACCGCGAAGTGGACGGCCCGACCGTCGAGGCCGTGACCGGCCAGTTCCTCGAAGTGCTGATCGCGCCGTCGTTCACCGACGAAGCGCGCCAGCTGATCGCGGCGAAGAAAAACGTCCGCGTGCTGGAAGTGCCGATTGCCACCGGCTCGAACCGCTTCGAGCTGAAGCGCGTTGGCGGCGGCGTGCTGGTACAGACGCCGGACATCAAGAACGTCACCGCCGCCGAGCTGAAGGTGGTCACCAAAGCCCAGCCGACCGCGCAACAGCTTGGCGACCTGCTGTTCGCCTGGCGTGTGGCCAAGTTCGTCAAGTCGAACGCCATCGTGTTCGTTGCCAACGGCCAGACCGCCGGCATCGGCGCCGGCCAGATGAGCCGCGTCGACTCGACCCGCATCGCCGCCCGCAAGGCGCAGGATGCCGGTCTGGCACTGAAGAACGCCGTGGCTGCGTCGGATGCGTTCTTCCCGTTCCGCGACGGGGTCGACGTGATCGCCGAGCAGGGCATCGCCGCCATCATCCAGCCGGGTGGCTCGATGCGTGACGAGGAAGTGATCGCCGCAGCTGACGAGCACGGCATCGCCATGGTATTTACCGGCTTCCGCCACTTCCGCCACTAAGCCCGTGACCAGGAAAAAAACACCCCTGCTGCTGTTTCTGGCCATTCTGGCGCTGGCGGGCATCGTGCTGGCCGTCCTGGTCCGCATGCTGACCACCACGCCGGCTGCCGCCGTGTCCGGTGCCCCCGCCGCCACGGCGGTGGCGGTGGCACCGGCACCCGACGGCCGGACGCTGGAACGCGGTCTCGAGCACTATCGCAGCGCGCAGAAGATGAGCGCCGGTCCGAAACCCGGTCGCTGGCTGGTCGATGCCGAGACCCAGAACGGCCCGACCCGCCTCGACGGCCACTTCCTCGCCCCGCAGTTCTTCACCGCCGCCGACGGTGTGCATTACGCGCTGACCGCCTTCGTGGCCGACACCGTGGATGCACAGGGCGACGGCATGGACAGCTTCGCGGCTTCCGGCCAGGTGCGAACGCTGCTGTTCGCCGACCAGGCCGGCGACTTCGTGCTGAAGGACAGCCGTACCCTGACCGCCGGTACCCAGGGCATGGCGCCCGGGGTCCGGCTGGTCCGGCTCGGCGAGCAGGCCTGGGGCTGGCAGATCAGCAATGGCTGGACGCACATGGGCTACAGCCGCGAGAACGTCGAATTCTTCGCTGCGCGCGACGGCCATATCGTCCCGATGGGCGAGCTGGTCACCAGCGCCAGCGATGCCGGCACCTGCCCCGATGCGTCGAACTGCCCGGTCAGCACCGAGCTGACCGCCAGCTGGCGCCTGGTTCCCGAGGCGGGCAAGCCGTTCTATTCACTGGAAGTCGACTGGAGCGGGCGGCTGCGCGGGCAGGCCATCCAGCGCAAAATGACACTGCAACCGGATGCGGCCACCCTGCGCTATCCGGTGCCCAAAGCATTCAACATCTCGTTCTAGGCCTGGCCGACGAACGGACCACCGGGGTCGTCGCTGACGGCCCGTGTCGCAGACATTGAGGAAACAGCATGAAAGTCATGGTCATCGGCGGGGGCGGTCGCGAGCATGCGCTCGCCTGGCGCATCGCCAAATCGCCCCGCGTCTCCAAGGTCTTCGTTGCCCCCGGCAACGCCGGTACGGCGCTCGACCCGCACCTGACCAATATCGCCGTCACCGACATTCCCGCGCTGGTGGCATTCGCCCGCGACGAGGACGTTGCGCTGACCGTGGTCGGACCGGAAGCGCCGCTGGCGGCCGGCGTGGTCGATGCGTTCCGCGCGGCCGGGCTGAAGATCTTCGGCCCGACCCAGTATGCGGCCCAGCTTGAATCGTCCAAGGACTTCGCCAAGGCATTCATGAAGCGCCATGGCATTCCGACCGCCGCTTATGAAACCTTCAGCGATGCCGCCGCCGCGCACGCGTATATCGACCGCAAGGGCGCACCGATCGTCATCAAGGCCGATGGCCTGGCCGCCGGCAAGGGTGTGATCGTGGCAATGACGCCGGAAGAAGCGCATGCCGCCATCGACGACATGCTGCTCGGCAACAAGATGGGCGACGCCGGTCACCGTGTGGTGATCGAGGACTTCCTCGTCGGCGAGGAAGCCAGCTTCATCGTCATGGTCGACGGCGACCATGTGCTGCCGATGGCCACCAGCCAGGACCACAAGCGCCTGCTGGACCACGACCAGGGCCCGAACACCGGCGGCATGGGTGCCTACAGCCCGGCACCGGTGGTCACCCCCGGCGTCCATGCCCGGGTGATGCGCGAAATCATCCTGCCGACGCTCGAAGGCATGAAGAAGGACGGCCACGTCTACACCGGCTTCCTGTATGCCGGGCTGATGATCGATGCCCAGGGCTCGCCGTCGGTGATCGAGTTCAACTGCCGCTTCGGCGACCCGGAGACCCAGCCGATCATGCTGCGACTGAAGTCCGACTTCACCGTACTGCTGGAAGCCGGCGTCAATGGCCGCCTGGACAAGGTAGAGGCCGAATGGGATCGCCGCGTGGCACTGGGTGTCGTGCTCGCCGCCGGCAACTACCCGGAAACGCCGAAGGCCGGCGACGTGATCAACGGCCTGCCGGCAGAAAGCGCCGACTGCGTCGTGTTCCATGCCGGCACCCGCTTCAACGAGCAGCAGCAGGTCGTTACCGCCGGCGGCCGCGTGCTGTGCGTGACGGCGCTCGGCGACAGCGTGCGCATGGCCCAGCACCGCGCCTATGAAGTGGCCGACCAGATCTACTTCGACGGCCGGCAGATGCGCCGTGACATCGGCGCCCGGGCACTGGCGCGTCGTCCCGCCTGAGCGGAGGGGTGAGCAGCGACGCCACAGCGGCCGTCGCTGCTCACCCATGCCGCTACAGCAGCACCGGCCGGTCCGGCAGCTCGTTCGGCCCGCCACCGGCCGGGAAATGGGTCGCAATGACCCCGGTCACCGCCGCAATGCCGTCCAGCGCACCGCCACGGAAGTCGCGGCGGCCAAAGGCCGTTTCCATCTGCTCGCAAATCCCGGCCCAGCCGGCCGCCCCCACCCTGGCATCGATGCCGCGATCGGCAACGATTTCGACCGCCCGGTCCGCCAGCAGCACATAAACCAGCACGCCGTTATTGTGCTCGGTATCCCAGACCCGCAGCAGCGAAAACACCTCGATGGCGCGGCTCTGCGCCGTGCGCCCGCCCAGGATCGCCCCCGGCGACAGCGCATCCTCGACCGCAAAGCGCACCTGCCCGCCATGGCGGCTTTCACCGCTGGCGATGGCGGCCTCGATCGCCGCCAGCGTCGCCGGCGGAAATGCCTGCCGCTGGCGCCAGCGTGTCATGCCCAGATGCCTGTACAGGCGTTTGCATACTGTCATTACCATTTTCCCGAAGCCCCACCACCACCAAAGCCCCCACCGCCGCCACCGAATCCGCCGCCGCGTCCGCCACCACCACCGAAGCCCCCGCCGCCAAAGCCGCCACCGGTCCCCACGATGCCGAGCAGGGTCAGCACGAAGGACAGCGCACCGGCACCGAGCGTCAGCAGCAAGGGGGTGGCAAACAGCCATTCGAACACCGCCGCCGTCCCCGCCCCCAGCAGCAGTGCGGCCGGCAGCCGGCCCAGCATGCTGCGCAGCAGCCCGCCCAGCACGAACACCGGCACCACGGCAAACACCAGCAGGTCCAGCCCGCCACCGCCGTTCTCGCCACGCGGCGCCTGCGGCGCCGGCAGGGGCTCGCCATCGATGACCGCCATCATGCTGTCTAGGCCGGCATCGATGCCGGCATAGAAATCGCCGTCACGGAAATGCGGCACGATGATTTCGCTGATGATCCGCTTGGCGGTCGCGTCATTCAGCGCGCCCTCCAGCCCGTAGCCGACCTCGATGCGCAGGCTGCGGTCATTCCTGGCCACGATCAGCAGTGCCCCGTCGTCGACCTTCTTGCGCCCGAGCTTCCATTGCTCGACCACCCGCATGCCGTATTGCTCGATGCTGTCGTCGCCAGTGGTCGGCACGATCAGCAGCGCCAGCTGGCTGCCCTTCTTCGCCTCGAAGGCCTGCAGCTTCTGCTCCAGCGCGGCGCGCTGCCCGGCGTCCAGCGTATCGGTCAGATCGGTCACCCGCGCGGTCAGCGCCGGCACCGCCACCGGCCCGGCGGCGGCGAACAGGCTGCAGACCAGGGCCACTGCCGTCAGCAGGGTCCTGGTCGTGGCGGCAAGGGTCATTTCGTCGTGCCCGGTGCCGCAGCGGCAGGCGCCGCCGGCGTGGTGCCGAAATCGACCGTCGGCGCCGTCGAGATGGCGCGTTCGTTTTCCACCGTGAAGTTCGGCTTGACCTTGTAGCCGAATGCCATGGCGGTCAGGTTGGACGGGAAGCTGCGCACGGTCAGGTTATAGTCCTGCACCGACTGGATATAGCGGTTGCGGGCCACGGCAATGCGGTTCTCGGTGCCTTCCAGTTGCGCCTGCAGATCGCGGAAGCCGGTATTGGCCTTCAGGTCCGGATAGTTCTCCGACACCACCAGCAGGCGCGACAGCGCGCTGCTCAGACCGGCCTGCGCCGACTGGAAGCGGGCAAACGCCTCCGGGTCGTTGACCAGTTCCGGCGAGGCCTGGATGCTGCCCACCCGCGCCCGTGCCTCGGTGACCTGGGTCAGCACTTTTTCCTCGTGCGTCGCATAGCCCTTGACCGTATTGACCAGATTCGGCACCAGATCGGCACGACGCTGGTACTGGTTCACCACTTCGGCCCAGCTGGCCTTGATCTGCTCGTCATTGGCCTGCAGCGTGTTGTAGCCGCAACCGGACAGGCTCAGCACCCATGCGGCGATCAACAGTTTCCATAGCGTGCGCATTTATCGACTCCCGGAATTGGCAATATCCGGAAGTATTGTAGAAAAAGGGGGCAGGCAGGGTAACGGAATGCAAAAAACCACGGAAATATGCCCGTGGCTTTTGCACTGCCGGGGTCCGGTTCAGCTCGCCGCCACCCCGTACTGCTGACGATAGGCCTGCACCCGCTGCAGGTTCTGTTCGAGTTCCGGCGCGCCGGCCAGGTAGCCGAGCAGATCGTCGAGGGTTGCGATGGCGACCACCGGGATACCGAACTGTTCGGCTACTTCCTGGGTGGCCGACAGCGTGCCCTGACCGCGTTCCATCCGGTCCAGCGCAATGGCGACACCGGCCGGTTCCGCGCCGGCGGCACGGATCAGCTCGACCGATTCGCGCACCGAAGTACCGGCGGAAATCACGTCATCGATCACCAGCACCCGGCCACGCAGCGGGGCGCCGACCAGCACGCCGCCTTCGCCATGGTCCTTGGCTTCCTTGCGGTTGTAGGCGAACGGCACGTCGCGACCACGTTCGGCCAGTGCCATGGTCACGCCACCGGCCAGCACGATGCCCTTGTAGGCCGGGCCGAACATCATGTCGAAGCCGATGCCGCTGGCGTCGATCGACTGGGCATAGAAGCGCGACAGTGCCAGCAGGCTCGCGCCGTGGTTGAACAGGCCCGCATTGAAGAAGTACGGGCTCGGCCGGCCGGCCTTGGTAACGAACTCGCCGAAGCGCAAAACCTGCTCATCGACGGCGAAACGAATAAAATCCTGACGAAAATCGCTCATGGCCCCACTCCTGATCCGGTGGCGGCCGTCCAGCGCGGCCGCGCAAACGGCGCGAAGCATACCCGTGCCGGCGCCTCGCGTCACGCCGCATCCCGCCCCGCAACCCCCTTCCCGGAGATCCACTTTGCCACGCATCATCAGCGCCAACCTCAACGGTATCCGCTCGGCGGACAAGAAAGGGTTTTTCAACTGGCTGGCCGGCAGCGGCGGCGACATCGTCTGCGTACAGGAGCTGAAGGCCCAGGACGCCGACCTGTCGCCCCTTCACCGCCAGCCGCCCGGCTACCCGTTCAGTGCCTTCCATTGCGCGGAGAAGAAGGGCTACAGCGGCGTCGGCATCTATGCCCGCCAGCAGCCGGACCGGGTGATCGAAGGACTTGGCCTGCCCGAGTTCGATGCCGAAGGCCGCTATCTGCGCGCCGATTTCGGCCCGCTGAGCGTGATTTCGCTGTACCTGCCGTCCGGCTCGTCCAGCGAAGAGCGCCAGCAGGTGAAATTCGCCTTCATGGCCGCCTTCCTGCCGCAACTGGAAGCGCTGATCGCCGAAGGCCGTGACCTGGTGCTGTGCGGTGACTGGAATATTGCCCACAAGGAAATCGACCTGAAAAACTGGAAGGGCAACCTGAAGAACTCCGGCTTCCTGCCCGAGGAACGCGCGTGGCTGAGCGACGTGTTCGACCGCGTCGGCTTCGTCGACGTCTGGCGCCGGCTGTATGCGGACATCCCCGGCTACACCTGGTGGTCGAACCGCGGCCAGGCCTATGCCAAGGACGTCGGCTGGCGCATCGACTACCAGATCGCCACACCGGCACTGGCCGCGCGTGCCACCTCGGCCAGCGTCTACAAGGACGAGAAGTTCTCCGATCACGCGCCGCTGATCGTCGACTACAGCTAACGCCGCAACGCCGCGCGATATTGCGACGGCGTTGCGCCAAGCGCGTCGCGAAAGCGCCGCGTCAGGTGGCTGCCGCTGGCAAAGCCGCAGGCCGCCGCCACCGCGGTCAGCGGCAGGTCGCCGTCGCGCAGCAAGCGGCGCGCGCGGTCGAGCCGGCGCGCAATCAGCCAGGCGTGCGGTGGCAGGCCGAAGCTGGCGCGAAACGCACGGGCAAAGTGGAATTCGGACAGCGCGCACAGCCCGGCCAGTTCGGCCAGCGTGATCTCGCCATCCAGCCCGGCATCGATATAGTCGACCAGCCGCCGGCGCAGCGCCGGCGCCAGCCCGCCCCGGACCGCGCCCGGCCGCCAGCCGCTGTGCTGGCGCACCAGGTGCAGCAGTGTCTGCTGTACCAGTTCGTTCGCCGCCAGCCGCATGGCATCCTCCGTCCAGTCGATGGCGTGGATGCGGCGACACCAGCCTGCCAGCACGGCATCGTCCAGATAGGTCAGGTCGGCCAGCTGCACCGCGCGGGGTTCGCGATCCATGCTGGTCACGATCAGTTCGGCCAGCCGGGTCGGCGAGAAATACAGGTGGACGAAGTGCAGGTCGCCGTCGATGACCCATTCCGACGCATGGTCGCCCGGCAGCAGGCACAGTCGCCCCGGTGCGCCATAGTGGCCGGGCTGGCTGCGCCGCCAGGTGCCCTGCCCGCCGGACAGGTACAGCGACAGCGTATGACTGCCCGGTTCGCTGTAGCAGGTCTGGTCGTCGTGGTTGCGCCATTCGGCCACGCCGATGCCGTCGCTGAGCATGGCGGCGCGTTCGAGCGTGGCATGCGAGCGCTCGGACAGGATGGTGAAGATCTGATGGTCCAGCGACGAGTCCATGTGCGGCAGTGTACTGCCGACCGACCGCGCATGCTGCCGCGCTGCAACAAAAGCGCAAGAACGTGCAAGCAGCAACGGCCATCACTGGTGATGATGGAAACATTCCCGTCTCCGGATGTTTCATCATGAATGCCCTGCTTTACCTGTCCGTCGTGCTGATCTGGGGCACGACCTGGATCGCCATCAAGATGCAGCTCGGCGAGGTGCCGGTCAGCCTGTCGATCGGCTGGCGCTTTGCCCTGGCCGCCGCCGTGCTGTTCGCCATTCTCGCCGTGCGTCGCCAGCTGAAACCGCTGCCGCGCCAGGCCTGGGGACTGGTATTCGCCCAGGGCCTGTGCCTGTTCTGCGTCAATTTCCTGTGCTTCTACCATGCAGGGGACTACATCACCACCGGACTGGAAGCGGTGGTGTTCTCGACGGCTGCGCTGTGGAATGCGGTCAATGCACGCCTGTTCCTCGGCCGCCGCATCGCCCCGAACGTGATTCTCGGCGGCGCCGTCGGCCTGCTCGGCCTGCTGGCGCTGTTCTCGCCGGAGTTCTCCCACACCTCGGGCATGCGCACGGCCATCGGCCTCGGCCTGAGTCTGGTCGGCACCCTGTGCTTCTCGGCCGGCAACCTGCTGTCGGCGCGGCTGCAGTCACTCGGCCTGAAGCCGCTGTACACCAACGCCTGGGGCATGCTGAGCGGTGCGCTGGTGCTGCTGGTCGGCAGTGCGGCGGCGGGCGTGCCATTCGTGTTCGACCCCAGCCCCGGCTATGTCGGCGCGCTGCTGTATCTGGCGATTCCCGGCTCGGTGATCGGCTTCACCGCCTACCTGATGCTGGTCGGCCGGCTTGGCCCGGAGCGCGCCGCCTACTGCACGGTATTGTTCCCGCTGGTGGCGCTGAACATTTCGGTGTTCGCCGAAGGCTATGTATGGACACCGCTGGCGCTGGCCGGCGTCGCCCTGGTCATGCTCGGCAACTGGCTGGTGTTCCGCCCGGCGTCGGCCGGGTCCGGCTGGCCGCTGTGGCGGCGGGCGAAGTCCGGCTGCTAGCGCAGCAGCCCCCACAGCATGTCGGTCGCCATGACCACCATCAGGGCGGCGAACACCTTCTTCAGCCGGCTGACCGGCAAGCGGTGCGCCAGCGCCGCGCCCAGCGGTGCCAGCGCGCTGGTGATCACGCACAGCGTGATCAGGCCCGGCAGATAGATGAAGCCGGCCGACCACGGCGGCAGGCCGGGTGCCTGCCAGCCGCTGATCAGGTAGCCGATCGCGCCGGACACCGCGATCGGCCAGCCGAGCGCGGCACTGGTCGCAATCGCCCGCGGTACGGCGATCTGGCACCAGACCATGAACGGCACGCTCATCGAGCCGCCACCGATGCCGACAAAGCTGGAAACCAGCCCGATCAGGCCACCGGCGACACCCATGCCGGCGGTTTGCGGCAGAGTACGCGTGCCCTTCGGCTTCTTGTCGAGCAGCATCTGCGCCGCAACCGCGTACGCATAGACGACAAAGAACCATTTGAGTTCGCGGCTGGGCAGATAGCCGGCGACCTGGGTGCCGGCCAGCGTGCCGATCACCATCCACGGTGCCATCCGGCGCACGATGCTCCAGTCGACGGCACCGCGCAGATGATGGGCGCGCACGCTGGACATGCTGGTGAACACCATCACCGCCAGCGAGGTGCCGAGTGCCAGGTGCTGGACATGGGTATGGAAACCGCTGGCCTCCAGCGTCCACACCATGGCCGGCACGATGATCAGCCCGCCCCCCACCCCCAGCAGACCGGCCAGAAAACCGGCAATGACACCGACGCCGGCCAGCGCGGCCAGAATGGACAGATCGGGCACTAGCGCCACCTTTCGTGAATCAGTTTCCAGTGTGCCGGATCGACCGGCATGGCCGACAGCCGGCTGCCCGGCGCCAGCACCTGCAGGGTCGCCAGCTCGGGCACGGCACGCAGTTCGGCCATGGTGATGACCCGCGGATAGCGGGTGACGAACGACACGTCGACCGAATACCAGCGCGGCTGGTCCGGCGTGGCTTTCGGGTCGAAGTAGCGGCTGTCGGGATCGAACTGGGTCGGGTCCGGATAGGCGGCCGACGCAATGTCCATCTCCCCGGCCAGGCCGATCTCGCGGCAGCTCGAATGCCACAGGAACGCCCGGTCGCCGGGCCGCATGCGATCGCGGATAAAGTTGCGCACCTGGTAGTTGCGCACCCCGGTCCACTCGCCACGCCCGTCGCGGGCAAGGTCGTCGATCCCCCAGCAGGCGGGCTCGGACTTCATCAGCCAGAACATGTCATTTCACTATGCGGAAGGAATCGATTGTGCCTGCGGCGAACGGCAGGAACAAGCAGGCGATCAGCGGGCGGGCCGCCAGACGCGCTGTTCGGTCAGGACCCGGTCCAGCGGCAGGTCGTGCGCCTCGCGCGGGATGGCGTCGGCGCGCTGGCAGGCAAACGCGCAGCCGAACAGCCACGGACGGGCGTGGCGGCGCATCAGCGGAGACAGGGTGCAATCGTAGTAGCCGCCCCCCTGGCCGAGCCGGTAACCGGCGGCATCGAAACCGACCAGCGGCATGAATACCGCCTGCAGGCGCGAGGCCGGCACCACCGGCCCGAGCGGTTCGACGATGCCGAGCCGGCTGACGCGCCAGCGGGTGGACGACGTGAGTTCGACGAAGCCAAGCACCCGGCCGCGCGCCGGCACCACCGGCCAGAACACCCGGCAGCGGCGCGCGAGCGCGCGCGCAATCAGCGGCGCGAGCGAAAGCTCGCTGCCACTGGCGTGATAGACGGCGATTCGACGACCCGGCGCCAGATAGGACTGGGCCCGGATGGCGACCCGGTTCGCGGCGGAAAGCCGGTAACGGGGCGTCAGCATCAGCCGTTTGCCGCGCAGTTCGCGGCGCAGGGCGCGCTTGGCTTCCGTCAGGGTCATGGGGAGGGAGAAGAGGGTAGCCCCCGCAGGTGCCGATTAGACTTGTCATCCCGAACCTGAGGTTCAGGTGGCCACCGGCAGCGCATTTCGGGCGCACCGGCTAGCGGCACGACTCGCCCACGCGCAATCAGCTGGCAGCCTTTTAACATCTATTGGTTCAGAGAATTTAAGCCTTCCCGAACACCGCAGGGGACTAAAGCTGTAAGAGATCAGAACAAGTCGGCCTGGGCCTGTATGGCGCGCTGTGCCGTCTCGTCGATGGATTCTATTTTACGTTGAATCGCTTCCATGTCCAGCGGATTTTCGACCCGTTTCAGCATCAGGTCATGGGTCAGATTCAGCGCGGCGAGGATGGCGATGCGCTCGCCGTCGACCACCCGGCTGTTGTCACGGATGGTGCGCATTTTCTCGTCGAGGATGCGGGCGGCGGCCATCAGGCTGTCGCGTTCTTCGGACGGGCAGGAAAAGGTGAAGCGGCGGCCAAGCAGATCGAGGCCGACGGTGACGGTATCACTCATTTATCGATCTCCGGCAGTCGGGTCAGGAGGGCTTCGATGCGCGAGCGCGTGGTATCGAGCCGGGCAGTCAGGTCGGTATTGCGCGCTTCGGCATCCTGCGCGCGCTGTTCGGTCACCGCCAGCCGCGCGGACAGGTCGACCAGCCGCTGTTCGGCGGCGGCCACGCGTTCGTTCGCGGTGCGATTGGCCTGCTCGAGCGTCTCCCGCTCTGCGCGCAGGGCGCGATTCTCATTGCCGAGGCGGGTGGCCAGTGCGGCCAGCTCGCTCACGCTGGCCTGGAGTTTTTCGAGTTCGGTATCCATATCCGGGGCACTGTAGCGTGGCCGTCCGACAGGGTCAAATCCCGACCGGTCACGACCGGCTGCGGGCACTGTCCAGCACGCGGCAGACCGCGCTGGCGCCGTCGGCAAGGCGCGGACCCGGCCGGCTGACCAGGTCTTCCGGCAGGCCGTACAACTGCCCGTTCGCCACCGCCGGAATCGTCGTCCAGCGCTTCCACGCCGCGAGCCGGTCGACGTCGCCCGGCACCAGCATCACCGCCGGTCGCGCCGCCATCACCGCTTCGACCCCGACCTGCGGTACCCGCGGCGCCAGCGCGGCAAACACATTGCGACCGCCGCACAGCGCGACCAGTGCCGAGATGAACTGGCGGCCGTTGACCGTCATCAGCGGCGACACGTTGATCTGGATGAAGACCGGCAGCGGCGTCAGTCCGGCATGGCGTTCGCGCAGCGCGGCGATCCGGGTCCGGAACGCCGCGGCCTGACGACGGCCACCGTCACTGAAGCCGCTGAGGATGCCGAGCTTTTCCATGCTGGCCGGCACGGTATCCAGCGAGTCCGGTTCGGTCAGATAGACCGGGATGCCGAGCGCCCGGATTCGCGCCAGCTCGCGCGGGGCATTGCCGCTGGCCCAGCCGACCACCAGATCCGGCTTCAGCGCCATGACCTTCTCCACGCTGACGCCGCTGTAGCCACCGACGCGCGGCAGGCGGCGGGCGGCATCCGGCCAGTCGCTGTAGTTGGTCGCCCCGACCAGCCGCCCGCCAGCACCGATCGCGTACAGCATTTCCGTCGCATGCGGTGCCAGTGAAATGATGCGCCGCGCCGGCTGCGGCAGTGAAACGCGGGCACCGGTATCGTCGCTGACGCTGACGCCGGCCGGTGTCGCCATGGCCGGCAGCGGGCACAGGCAGAGCAGCAGGGCCACATGGCGCACTCGCTTCATTGCGACGCCCCTCCCTTCAGCACCAGCGGCAGGCCGGCGGCAACCAGGGTGACCCGGTCGGCAATGGCGGCAACCGACTGGTTCAGCCAGCCCAGCTCATCGACGAACCAGCGCGTTTCTGCGCCCATCGGCACCACGCCGAGGCCGATTTCATTGCTGACCACCACCACGTCGCCCGCCGCCGAGGCCAGCGCGTCGAGCAGCGTGGCCCGCGCCTGCGGATAGCGTTCCGCCTCCCCCGGCGCCAGAAAGTGCGCCAGCCACAGCGTCAGGCAGTCGATCAGCACCAGCCCGTCCGGACGCGCGGCATCCTGCAGCGCGTCACTCAGGGCCACACCGCACTCGACCGCCCGCCACGACGCCGGCCGGCGTGCCTGGTGCATCGCCACCCGGTGGGCAAACTCGGCATCACCGACACTGGCGGTCGCCAGGTAATGCACCGGGCCGACGTGGGCCAGCGCCAGTTTCTCGGCATGGCGGCTTTTGCCCGAACGGGCGCCGCCGGTGATCAGATGCAGCATGGAACCTCCTGCCGGGGATGCCGGACGCACGGTCTTACTTCGGTTGCCAGTTCACGCCGACCAGCCACTCGCGGCCCGGCTGGTTGAAACTCCGGATCAGCGTGTAGTCGCGGTCGAACACATTGTTGACCCGCGCGTACAGCGTGGTGGTCGGGGTCAGCCGGTAGTCGGCATACAGGTCGACCAGACCATAACCGGCCAGCGGCTGCTTGTTGGCCGGATCGCTGTAGCGCGAGCCGGCGGCGGTCAGGGCACTGCCCAGCGTGACCGGACCGATGTCGCGGCTGACGTCGACGCTGCCGAACACCCTGGCGCGCTGCGACAGCTGGTTGCCATTGCTGCGATCCTCACCGTCCTGCCAGTTGACGTTGGCGGCGATGCGGGTACCCAGCAGGGTGGTGCTGCCTGCCAGCGCCAGACCGCGGATGCGGGCCTTGTCGACGTTCTCCGCCGTGCACGGACCGCTGCCGCTGCACACATAGCCATTGATCATGTCGTCGATGCGGTTCTCGAACGCCGTCAGCCGCAGCATGCCGTATGCCCCGTTGTACTCGGCACCGACTTCCCCGTTGCGGGCCGACTCCGGCTTCAGGTTCGGGTTGCCCTGGAAACCATAGGCCAGCGGCCAGTACAGATCGTTGAAGGTCGGCACGCGGAAAGCGGTCCCGTAGTTCGCGGTCAGCTTGATGCTGTCGGTCAGCCGGTAGCCATAGCCGAGCGAGCCGGTGGTCTTTTCACCGAACTGCGAGTTGTCGTCATGACGCAGCGACGCATTCAGCAGGTGGTCGCCGAAATTGCCGCTCCAGCCGGCGAACACCGCCTTGTTGTTGCGTTCGTTCCGGGTATAGGCCTGCGTGCTGTCGACCTTCTGGTTCAGGTACTCGGCACCCAGCACCACCCGGCCGGCCACGCCGAGGTCCAGGTCGTTCTGCCAGGTGTAGGTATCCTGGGTGGTCTTGTACAGACCGGAGCGATCGAGATTCACCCCGCTGTAGGTCTCGTAGCGATCGACACCGTTGGTCACGGTCAGCGTGCTGGTCCATACATCGCTGAAGCGGTCTTTCAGGTACACGCTGTTGCTCTGGACGCGCTGCTTGTTGTAGTCGTCGGCCAGCGGCGTGCCGTTGTCAAAGTCGGCCTTGCCGAAGGACTGGAACAGCTTGATGCCGATTTCATGGCCGTCGACGATCTGGTGCGACACATTGGCGCTGTAGCTGAGGTTGCGGTAGCCGTCATCGTCCGGGTTGTAGCTGAACGTGTTCTGCGCATTGGTGGCGGAGAAGCCGCCATCGGTCCCGCGACCGGCCACGTTCAGCGAGAACGAGGTATCGCCGACCACGCCGCCGATGCCGCCGCCGACGCGCCAGGTGCCGTCATTGCCGACGCCGGCGCTCAGGTACGGCTTCGGTGCGCCCTTGCCCTGTTTGGTGAAAATCTGCACCACGCCGCCGATCGCATCAGCGCCGTACAGCCCGGATACCGGGCCGCGCACGATTTCGATATGGTCGATCAGTTCCAGCGGGATCTGTTCCAGCGCGGTCTGCCCCGAAGTCGCCGACGATACGCGCACGCCGTCGATCAGCACCACCGACTGCTTGGAACTGGTACCGCGCAGATACAGCGCGCTCGCGCGGCCATCGCCGCCGTTGCTCGCATACTCGACGCCGGACTGGCGCGCGAGCAGCTGCGGCAGGTTCAGGCCGCCGGCACGGGCGATTTCCTGCTGGCCGATCACGGTCACGTCACGGGTCTGTTCACGGCTGTCGGTGGCGGAGCGGTTGGCGGTCACCACGATTTCGCCGGTGGTGGTGGCGGGTTCGTCAGCGAACGCATTCGCCACTGCCAGCGACGCCAGGCTGGCGACAAACCATTTGCTACGGATATTGCACTTCACGAAAAACACTCCCTGGAAACGGATCAGGAGTGCGAGAAAGACAGGCGCATGGCCTTTCAGAATGGACAATCGGCGCGGCCCGGCCTGATGCCGGTCGCGCTGTCGCTGTCATACCGCCTCCCCGCGATACTCCACTGCAGATTGCCTGGGCCGGTCTCCGGGCTGGGTTCCCGCGGCCTCGCCTTCCCACCCTGTCGGGCAGTGGCGCGTGAAGCCGCTTGCATGCGAACCATACCGTTGCGGGGGCAGCGCCGGCCTGTCACCGGCTTCCCGTTTCATCCGCGCCTGACGGCGGCGGACACCCTGGCAAGATGGAGCCGGATTATAGCGGCGGCATGCCGGCATGACAGCCCGCAAGATCAAATTACGCCGTAATGCCGATTGAAGCGCTGCCGGCGCAGCGGTAAGGTCTCGCGTTCGATTTTCGCCGCCCCGCAAGACGGGACGATTCCCTTCTCTCTTCCGGAACCCCCTGATGCCCCATCCCGATGCGTCCGCCTTCGATGCCGCCGTCGCCCGCCAGGCGCGACTGACCAAACCCGCCGGCAGCCTCGGCAAGCTGGAAACCCTCGCCTGCCAGTTCGCGGCCTGGCAGGGCCGCGCCATTCCCTCGCGCCTGCGCCCCGCCATCACTGTCTTTGCCGCCGACCATGGCGTCGCCCGCAGCGGCGTCTCGGCTTATCCGGTCGAAGTCACCGCCGAGATGGTGAAGAACTTCGTTCGCGGCGGGGCGGCAATCAGTGTGCTGGCGCGGGAAATCGACGCGACACTGGAAGTGGTCGATGTCGGTGTGGCGGCAGACTTCGATCCGGCCATGCCGATCGTGCATGCCAAGGTCCGCTACGGTTCGCGCAATCTGTGCGACGAACCGGCCATGCAGGAACAGGAATGCGAACAGGCGATCGAAGCCGGCCGCGCCGCCGCCCGCCGCGCCATTGCCGCCGGTGCAACGCTGCTGATCGCCGGTGAGATGGGCATCGGCAACACCACCCCGTCGGCCGCGCTGATCTGCGCACTGAGCGGCGCCCGCCCGGTCGATGTGGTCGGGCGCGGTACCGGTGTGGACGACCAGGGCATGGCCCGCAAGCGGGGAGCGGTCGAAAAGGCGCTGCTGCGCGCCCGGACTACCGACACGGCGGCCGGCTGGCTGGCCGAGGTCGGCGGGCTGGAAATCGCCGCCATTGCCGGTTACTACCTCGAAGCCGCCAGCGCCGGTGTACCGGCACTGGTTGACGGCTTCATCACCGCAGCCGCGGCCCTGGTCGCCTGCGGCATCGATATCGACACCCGCGACTGGCTGCTGGCCTCGCACCGTTCCCGGGAACTGGGTCATGAGCTGGCACTGACCGCGATGGGGCTGGAGCCGCTGTACGACTTCGGGCTGCGCCTCGGCGAGGGATCCGGCGCGGCGCTGACCGTGCCGATGCTGCAGATGGCGATCCGGCTGCATGCCGACATGGCCACCTTTGCCGAAGCCGGCGTCAGCGACCGGGACCACGAATGAAGCGCATTACCTTGTGGCGGCACGGCGAGATCGACGCCGCCGGCCTGCTGGTCGGCCGGCGCAGCAACCCGCCGCTGACCGGGGCCGGACGCGACACCATGCGCCGGGGCTGGCCGGCGCTGACGGCCATGGCACCGGTCACGGCGATCGCCTGTTCGCCGCTGCAGCGCTGTCTGGCATCGGCAGAAGACTTCGCCGCCGATGCCGGTCTGGCGCTGCACGTCGATGCCGGTTTTGCCGAAACCGATTTCGGCGTCTGGGACGGCGCCCCGCTGGACGGCCTGCCGGCCGACTGGCAGGCCGAGTACAGCAACGGCCGCTTGCTGCCGGATGGTGGCGAAACGCTGGCCGGCTTCCGCACCCGGGTCATCAGCGCATTCGATAGCTGGGTCGAGCGCCTCGGCGACGGCCACGCCGTCCTGATTACCCACGGCGGCGTGATCGCCGCCGTGCTGGCCGCGCGGCTCGAACTGTCGCTGCCCAGCGCGCGACGGCTGTTCGTCTCGCGTGGCGGTTACGTGCAGCTGTCGCTGGCCGACGGCTGCCCCGACTACCTGATTGCACTGGCCAACCCGGCAATGGGTTGAGCCGGCCACCATGGCGCCGGCGTCCGGCTGACGAGTGGCGTGCCCGGTTTGGGGGCGGTGACGCGCAGCCTATACAATACCGCTCCGTTTCCTGGCGCCGCCGTGCGCATCGAATGGCCCCCATGCACGCCATCGGCATTCACGCATTCTGGCTCTGGAGCGCAGCCGTCGCCGGTGTCGCGCTCGACTACCTGCTGGGCGAGCCGCGCCATGCCCATCCACTGGTCGGCTTCGGCCGCCTCGCCGGCTGGCTCGAACGAACCTTCAACCGCCCCGACGGCCGGCCCGGTTCCCGGCTGCTGCTCGGTGCGTGCGGCTGGTGTGCGCTGGTGCTGCCACCGGCGGTCGCCGCCCAGGCCCTCGTCATGGCACTGCCACTGCCACTGGCACTGCTGGTGCATGCCCTGCTGCTGTATTTCACCCTCGGTGCACAAAGCCTCGGCGCCCATGTCCGCCCGATCGCCGCCGCCCTGGCCGCCGGCGACCTGCCGGCCGCACGTGCGCTGACCGCCCGCATCGTATCGCGTGATCTCGACGATGCCGATGAGGCCGCCGTCGCCCGCGCCGCGGTCGAATCCACGCTGGAGAACGGCAACGATGCCATCTTCGGCGCATTGTTCTGGTTCGCCGTGGCCGGCGGCCCCGGCGCGCTGGCCTATCGGCTGGCCAATACCCTGGACGCCATGTGGGGCTACCGGACACCGCGCCTGCTGCATTTCGGTCGGGTGGCCGCCCGTGCCGACGATGCGCTGAACTGGCTGCCAGCCCGGCTGACTGCCATCAGCTATGCCCTGCTCGGCCACAGCCACGACGCATTCGCCTGCTGGAAAACCCAGGCCCGGCACTGGGACAGCCCCAACGCCGGCCCGGTGATGGCGGCCGGCGCCGGCAGTCTCGGCGTCTGTCTTGGCGGCCCGGCCCGTTACCACGGACACATCGAAGACCGCCCGCCGCTCGGCTGCGGCGAAACCGCCGGCGACCATCACATTACCGAAGCCTGGCGGCTGGTGGTACGGACCCAGCAGGCCTGGCTGGCGTTCGGCGCCATCCTGCCCGCGCTCACTCTGGCCTCCCTGCTATGACGATCTCTCCCCCACCGCATGGCGGCAGGCTGCGCGAAGCCGCGCGGCGCTTCGACCGGCCACTGGCCGACTGGCTCGACCTGTCCACCGGCATCAATCCGTGCAGCTACCCGCTGCCGCCGCTGGATGTCGATGTCTGGCGCCGGCTGCCCGACGATGACGACGCGCTGCCGGCCATCGCCGCCCACTACTACGGCGCGCCGCCCGCAGCCCGCGTGCTGGCCGTCGCCGGCAGTCAGGCCGCCATCCGCACCCTGCCGCGGCTGTTGCCGCCCGGCCGGATCGGCATCGCGCCGCTGACCTACAGCGAGTACGCGCCGGCCTGGCGCCGCGCCGGACACGAGGTGGTGCCGGTCGACCTCGACGGCATCGAGGCAGCCCTGCCGACGCTCGATGTCCTGCTGGTGGTGAATCCGAACAACCCCACCACCGAGCGGGTCGCGCCCGGGACACTGCTGCGCTGGCGTGAGGACCTGGCCGCACACGGCGGCCTGCTGCTGGTCGATGAAGCTTTCATGGACGCCTCGCCGGCGCACAGCATTGCCGCCCATACCGGCGCACCGGGCTTGCTGGTCTGCCGTTCCGTCGGCAAGTTCTTCGGCCTGGCCGGGCTGCGCGCCGGCTTCGCGCTCGGCGAGCCCGCGCTGATCGACCGGCTGGCAGCCGAACTCGGCGCCTGGGCGGTCAGCGGTCCGGCCCGTGCCGTGGTAGCGGCCGCGCTGGCCGATACCGACTGGCAACAGGCAATGCGCGACCGGCTGCAGCGCCAGCAATCGCGCCTCGTCGCCCTGCTGGAACAGCACGGACTGAAAGTCGCCTCGACGCCATTGTTCTGCTGGTGCCCGCATCCGGACGCCCCCGCCCGGTACCACGCGCTGGCGCAGCAGGGCATTCTGGTGCGCTGTTTCCCTGCCCTCGGTGGCCATGGCCCCAGCCTGCGCTTCGGCCTGCCCGATGACGCCAGCTGGGCGCGGCTGGATGCCGGGCTGGCGCATGCCTTTTCGACGCCGGGTGCCGGTGCCGCTCCCCTGACTCAAGGATGACCCGCCGATGCGTGGCCTGATTCTCGCCGTACAGTTCCTGACCCGCCTGCCGACCCCGCGCCTGGCCACTTTCGATCCGGCCTGGCTGACGGAATCCGCACGCTGGTTCGCCACGGTCGGGCTGATGGTCGGGTTGCTGCTGGCGGCGGCCGCCGGTGCCGGCGCGCTGATCGACCCGTGGCTGGCCGCACTGGCGGTGGTCGGCGTCTGGACCTGGGTCACCGGCGCGCTGCATCTGGATGGTCTGGCCGATCTGGCAGACGGACTCGGCGCGGCACACCGCTCACCGGAACGCTTCCTGGCCGTGCTGAAAGATCCGCATGTCGGCAGTTTCGGCGTGGTCGCGCTGGTCATGCAGCTGGCGACCAAGCTGGTGCTGGTGATGCTGCTGGTGCAGACGGGCACGCCGTGGCTGGCCTGGCTGCTGCTGCCGGCCTGGGCCCGGCTCGGCGCGGTGTACTGGTCGGGGACGATGCCGCAGCTGGCGGCCGGCGGGCAGGCGGAACGATTCGGCTGGTGCACGCACTGGCCCAGCTTCTGGCTGTCATTCGCGGCGCTGGCGGCCGCGTCGGCCTGGTTTGCACCGGCGCTGCTGGTGGCGCCACTGCTGTGGCTGGCCTGGCGCCGCACACTGATGGCACGGCTGGGCGGGGTGACCGGCGACTGCCTCGGTGCCGGCATCGAACTCAGCGAATCCGGGCTGCTGCTGGCCCTGTTGCTGGTGGCGAAATGGCTGCCGGACCTGGTCTAGTCCGGCAGCCGGGGTCTTACAGCTTGCCTGCCAGCTTGCGGTTGCGCAGCACGCACAGCAGGTCGACGGCGATATGCGCCGCCGAAATGGCGGTGATTTCGCTCTGGTCGAACGGCGGCGACACTTCAACCACGTCCATGCCGACCAGGTTGACGTCTTCCATGCCGCGGATGATCTGCAGCGCCTGCGCACTGCTCAGGCCGCCCGGAACCGGCGTGCCGGTGCCCGGTGCAAAGGCCGGGTCCAGGCAGTCGATGTCGAAGGTCAGATAGGTCGGATTGTCGCCGACGATGGCCTTGATCCGGCGCAGCACTTCGGCACAGCCGATTTCATGCACGGTCGGCGCGTCGAGCATCTGCATGCCCATGAAGTCGTCGTTCCAGGTGCGGATGCCGATCTGCACCGAGCGCGCCGGGTCGATCAGGCCTTCCCGGATCGCCTTGTAGAACATGGTGCCGTGATTCAGGCTGTCCGGCTCATCGTCCGGCCAGGTATCGCAATGCGCATCGAAGTGGATCAGCGACAGCGGCTTGCCGTATTTTTCCGCATGTGCGGTCAGCAGCGGGTAGGTGATGTAATGGTCGCCGCCAAAGGTCAGCATCTTCGCGCCGCTGTCGATAATGGTGCGCGCATGGTCGACGATGCTTTTCTTGATCGTCAGCGGATTGTGCGCATCGAACCAGCAGTCGCCGTAATCGATCACCGCCAGGTCATCGAACGGGTCGAAGCCCCACGGGAACGGTTTCAGTTCGGCCAGTTGCACCGACGCGGCACGCACCGCCGCCGGCCCGAGGCGGGCGCCGGGACGGAAAGTGGTCGCCAGATCCAGCGGCACGCCGCTGACGGCGACGTCGACACCGCGCAGGTCGCGCGTGTAGTTGCGGCGCATGAACGACAGCACGCCTGCGTAGGTATTTTCGATATTCGAGCCGTACAGGCCCTGACGGCGCATCGCGCCATCGCCAAGAATGTCAGTCATTCGGTAACTCCCGGTCCAGAGAGTACGCCGGCCACCGGGTCACGCAGGACCCTGATTCGCCAGCGATTCCCGTCCATCTTGCGCAGCCGACGGGTGAAGGCTGCCGCGCACCCCGCGCGGAAAACGGCGGAAGTGTGCCCGACCCCGGCCGGCGGGACAAGCGGCATGCGGACCGGGCCATGACAGGAAAATATCTGCCGCCGGAGGGTACCCGCTCATAGAAAAAATAAATCGCCATTTGCTTTCGCTGTTGTCCGACAGCGCATAGCCTGTAGCACAGTTGTTCATTCCCGCCCGGGGAATCGTCCTGTCCGCAGCGGGCAGCCGACGCGTCCCCCTCCTTGTCGCGTGGTCCGGTTTCCAGACCGGCGCCTGACGTCCCGTGTCCCACCGCGACCAACCGCGGCGCCATGCCGCCAGGAGGCCTGCGATGAATCATCTCGCCGAACTGCTGCCGGCCCTGCCGGCCTCGTTCAACATACTGACCACCTTTGGTGCCCTGCTGGCGGCAGGCATTATCGGTGCCCGCCTGTTTGTCCGTACCCTGCGCCTGCCGATCCTGTCGGCCTGGGTCCTGACCGGCTTCATTCTCGGCCCGGCCGCTCTGGGTCTGGTCAACCAGGCACAACTGACCGATCTGCAGCCGCTGGTGGAAATCGGGCTGGCACTGATCCTGTTCCAGCTCGGGCGCCGGCTCGACGTCGGCTGGCTGCTGCGCGAGCGCTGGCTGGCCATGACCTCGCTGGCCATCGCCATGACCCTGTTCGCCGCCGTGGCGGTGGCGCTCGGCGCCGTCGGTCTCAGCGTGACCACCTCGCTGCTGATCGCCGCGCTGACGCTGGCCGTCTCGCCGGCGACACTGCTGCTGACCATACGCGAACTGCGCGCCGAAGGCGTGGTCAGCGAGCGGGCGCTGAACCAGACCGCGCTGATCCACCTGCTCGGCTGGCTGGCGCTGGGGCTGACCCTGGCCGGCTGGCAGGCACACAGCCAGCCGCTGACCGCCTCACTGCTCAGCCTGCTCGCACGCAGCGTCGCCGCCCTGCTGCTTGGTCTGTTCAGCGCCTGGCTGGCGGTCCGGCTGGCCGACTGGCTTGGCAAGCTCGACGGCTACCAGCCAGTGATTCTGGTCGCCCTGGTCACCGTCACCATGGGCATCTGCAGCTGGCTCGGCTGGCCGGCCGCCGTGTCGCTGCTGGTGTTCGGCAGCGCCACCCGCCGCATGGACCGCCAGTTCGCCCTGGCCGAACCGGATCTGCTGCCTTATGGCAGGCTGCTGTATGTCGCCCTGTTTGTCCTCGCCGGTGCCGCGCTGGAACCCCGTGCGCTGGCCGTGGCCTGGCTGCCGGCCGTGGTCGTGCTGGTGGTCCGGCTGGCGGTGCCGGTAGCGATGATGGTGCTGCTGGCCCGGCCCAATGGCGTCGACTACCGGCAGGGCGTCGCCATCGGCGCCACACTGTGGCCGGTCGCCGGCGCCCCGCTGATCGGCATCGGTATGGTCGGCCAGTTCAACCCGGTGCTGGCCAGCCAGTTGGCGGCCATCTCGCTGTCGATACTGCTGCTGTCCGAACTGCTCGGGCCGATCGTCATCCGTCAGGCGCTGCGCGTCTGCAAGGAACACGGGGAGAACACGCGATGAGACTCGAATTCACGCCATCGACGCCACTGACTTTCGGTATCGAGCTGGAACTGCAGATCCTCAACCGGCGCGACTACGCGCTGACCCGGGGGGCCGCCGACATGATGCGGCTGATCGAGCGCCAGGGCCCGGTCGGCGACATCAAGCCGGAAATCACTGAAGGCATGATCGAGATCGCCAGCGCCGTCCACACCGACGCCAATGCCATGCTCGACGAGCTGAAAACCATCCGCAAGCAACTGCTGGGTGCCGCCGACAAGCTCAACCTGGCCCTGTCCGGCGGTGGCACCCACCCGTTTTCGCGCTTTGCCGAGCAGCGCATCTATCCGAAGGAGCGCTACAAGCTGGTATCCGAGCTGTACGGCTATCTGGCCAAGCAGTTCACGGTATTCGGCCAGCACATCCATATCGGCTGCCCGGACGGCGATGCCGCCTGCCGGCTGACACACCGGCTGGCAGCGGTGATTCCGCATTTCATCGCGCTGTCGGCCTCCTCGCCGTACTGGCAGGGCAGTGACAGCGCCTTCGCCTCGTCGCGTCTGAATGCGGTCAATGCCTTTCCGCTGTCCGGCTCGATGCCGTTCGTGCTCGACTGGTCGTCGTTCAACGACTATTTCGAGCGCATGGCCGGTTACGGCATCGTGCGCTCGATGAAGGATTTCTACTGGGACGTCCGGCCCAAGCCGGAATACGGCACGGTGGAAATCCGGGTCTGCGATACGCCGCTGTCGCTGGAACGGGCGGTCGAGCTGGGTGCCTATGCGCGCACGCTGGCCGCCGCTTTCCTGGCCGACGACAGCACGCCGAGCGCTGACGTCTATCTGACCTACAGCTACAACCGCTTCCAGGCCTGCCGCTTCGGCCTGCAGGGCGAGATCATCGGCAGCGACGGCAAGGTCGCCTCGTTGAGTGCCTCGATCCTGACCATGCTGTCCCGGCTCGCGCCGCAGGCCGGGCAACTGGGCACGCAGCCGCAGCTCGATGCGCTGGCACAGCGGGTGATTCGCAGCGACAGCGATGCGGACTGGCTGCGCCGCCAGTACACCGAAACCGAGTCGTACTCGCACATGGCCCGGCTGGCGTCGGCGCAATGGGAGAACCGCTAGCCAGCATTGGCTATTTATCCTGGGAAGCGAAGAAGCCCCCGTGCATGGCACGGGGGCTTCTTTGCGTATCCGTCACGATCGCCACGCACCAATGAAAGAAGCCCTCGTACAGGGTACGAGGGCTTCAGTATAGGACCTGGCGGTGACCTACTTTCGCATGGGCAAGTGCCACACTATCATCGGCGCAAAGCAGTTTCACGGTCCTGTTCGGGATGGGAAGGGGTGGTTCCCGCTCGCTATGGCCGCCAGGGTAAAAGGTTGGTCGCCGGGACTTATCCCAACAACCAGAAACAGAAGAAGCAACAACTTCAAGTCAGATTTTGCGTATCGCTCGCTCACACAGCCGAATGTCTCGACTTATAGGATCAAGCCGCACGGGCAATTAGTATCG